>NZ_JASJFB010000087.1:0-13200 GCF_030065455.1 Microcystis sp. M53602_WE12
ACTCAATTGTCTATCTTTTGGTATTAACCTATTTGTGCCTTAAGTCCTTTCCTGTATGAATTTCAGCTACTTTTGAGCGTAGTTGCTCTCATCGAATTTTATTTTAAGTTAATTATTTGCATAACAATTCCCGAAGAGCCGTATTTAGTCATAAACTTCACTTCTATGACCTACTCTAACAATAATAATTATCCTACTCTCTCGATCAAATTCATAAATAACCCGCTAATCTCCTACTCTTAATTTGTAAAACCCTGACCATTCTCTCGTAAGAGGTAGGGGAGTTATCTGTTCAAAGTTGATAGCTAACCATTTAATTTTATTAAGAATCCTCAGTCTGATAAAATCTGTGATCAAATCTAAATCAGTTATCGACTCTGGTTCAAAAGTAACAGAATAGCTCATTTAAGGTTCTATCCCATATCTTTTATCCACCTCAGCTGCAGGAATAGTCGCTCTTCCTTGTAGTCTTTTTTGTTGGATTTCTAATAACTTTTCTTTAAAAGATTCTTTAACTTGTTTTCCCTCATCCGGATCACCAAAGTATTCATCTAGAGTATCATCTACTGTATTACGGATTAAACTTTGTAACTCTTGGGGAGTCATGTCTTTTATCTGCATATTTTCTCTAATTAAAAAAAGGACTTTGACTCGTTGCAAGGTTCTACCTTGCAACGCAGATAAGCGAGGTTCTACCTCTACTTATTTCTTTGACTCGTTGACTCGTTGCAAAGTTAGCTCGTTGTCGGACTATTCTTCGAGTTGATAGGGACACCATTGACTTTTTGTGGCAAGTTGGGCGTTAATAAGCGTAAAAACGCGCTCTAGTTCAGAAAGTCCAGCATACTCCGCTTCTTCGTCAACAGAGAGACTGTCAGTTTTCTTCTTAGCTAATAACTGCTCACAACGAGATTGTAGCTCTGAAGTAAACCTGAATAAATAAATGTTACCAAATTCGCGGAGTTCAACCCCTTCTCTCATTAAAGACGAAGGTTGAATCATTAATTGGGGAGTCATTGGCTCTATTGATTGTTATTCCTCTTTCACCTTATCAGCTTAACAAATTGCCGAGGAAATGTAAAAGAATATTGATAATATTTAACCAATTTCGGGGCAACCCCTCTGTAGTTGCCCCTCCTCCCTTATCCCCGACGACGAAGGGAAGCGGCACCCAAGGCACCAACAGCGATTAAACTCACTATACCACTAGGTTCTGGGGTTGATACAGCACCGCCACCAGTAGGAGTAATATCCCCATTAAGAGCCACAAACCCACCACCAGCAACATTAGCGGAGTTTTCACCAAAGAAGAAGACACCGGAGGAGTTAGCATTCAGTCCATAGAGACGGAACTGCACCGGTCCGGTTTGGGGTGCTAAACTGCTTAGGTCAAAGCTGTAGGTATTAAAGCTAGTTGTTAAGCTAACTTGTGTCCCTAAATTATTGGTGAACCCATCAACACTAGAGCGCAAGACTAAATCTAGCCGCGTTTCATCCTGCTTCGCATTGAGTTGCAAGTTAGTAAAATCGACTTGAAAACCTGCACTAGGTTGTACGGCAAATTCCACATATTGGCTGGTATTAACAGTGCTACCTGTATTCCAACCGTTAGTAGTAGAACCACCCAACAGGAAGATAGGATCATTCTCCCGATTTATCCCGGCGGTGTTTAACCCAGTGCTGGTTATATTCGCACCTACAGTATTCGCCGCTTTGGGATAGGTTGCGGTACTGGCATTAAATGAATTCCAACCAGCTACTATTGCCGCTTGAGCAGGAGTAACCCCAGCTAACCCCATCAGAGTCAAGGGGGTTAAAATTGTCAGTAATTTTTTCATGGATTCGATGACAGTAATAGGAGAAAATTATGATCATATTTAACGCTAGTTTTGCGCCAATATCCCACAGCCAAAACTATCACAAGGGGGGGGGAAGTCAAGGGTTATTTAATCATCATTTATTATGATTTTTATATTTAAGATAGTTTTGGGTTATATAAATATTTTTGACTGGTTGCAAGGTTATAGCTGGCAACGCAGATAAGCGAGGTTCTACCTCTACTTAGTTTCTTTGACCGAAATGATCACCTTCGCTACTAGGTTCCCCCGCAATAAATTGACCTGGTGCATCTTACATTTGCAGGAATACCGACAATCAGCAATTATACTAAATCCGTTGAGTATAGGCTGCTTATAAAGGAGAGAACCTCATGCAAAAGGGGGAATAAATAATCAGTTTTTAATAACCAGATTTAGTATTGGCCTGTTGGCGAATTTTATCTTTAATATAGTCGGGAATAGGGCTGGGATTCATGCTTCTAAGGGTGAAATTAATCCTCTTTTAACCGCTTCATTTAATCCTTGAGACTTCTTTAACAAGTTTATTTGATAAATTTGCATCAATGACCAAAGTTCCCTATTTTCAAAGGTTGATAAATCCCTCTCTTGTTGTTTATTGAGCAACTCGCTTAATCTTTGATCTTGTTCCGATGCCATTTGTAATTGAGTTAATTTGATAATTTATTCATCTGATAATGAATTTAGGGATGAGATTTTTTCGCCTTGATAATTGGGACTAATAGAAAAAGCGATCGCTTCTACTAATATATCATTAAGATCACGGTTAATTGAATGGGCTAAGGATTGAGCTAGATTAAAAATCTCATCAGGTAGGGTTAAAGTAATTGAAATGGCCATAAGCCTTTTTTATGTGGGGTTATAGAGATATTATGATTATAGCTCAAATTCTTGTTACCCATAGGGATAAACTGGTTCAAAAGTAACAGAATAGCTCCTTTAAGCTTCTTTTATAAACCTCAGATTTCGAGGCAAGATTTACCGATAACTTAACTCACGGCAAGACTGATTAAATTTCGATATAAAATATATTGTCCTAAAGCTATTTCAAAATCTCTCATAGGTGAGGGACTTAAAAAGCTTTTGATTTCTACAACAATTTTACGTCCATTTCTTTCAGCAGGCAAAGGTTTTTCTGCTGCTAAATCAGCAAAAATTCAACATCTTTATATTTAATTTTATAAGGGTGCTGATCCCCCCTTCCCCCAAGGTAGGGTTAATTCATGAATTAACCCTACCTTGGGGGTTGATTCGTGAATCAACCCTACCTTAATAAGGGGGGTACTGATCCCCCCTGCCCCCCTTGATAAGGGGGGTGCCGATAGGCGGGGGTATCTGAATTAACACCCACTTACTTAGGGGAGGATTGTTGATTACTTCCCTCTAGTTTTTTCGGCCCAAACTTTGCTCGGTAATCCCCAAACATAGATGAAACCTTCAGCAGCTTTATGATCAAATTGATCCTCGGCCCCGTAGGTAGCTAAATCGGGAGAATAGATAGAATTGACTGACTGACGACCGACGACTTTAGCGTTACCTTTAAACAGTTTGACTCGCACCGATCCCGTTACCTGTTCTTGGGTTTTGAGGATAAAAGCATCGATCGCTTCCTTTAAGGGACTGTACCACAATCCTTTATAAATTAACTGTCCGTAGGTATCTTCAATTCCCCGTTTATATTGGGTAACATCTCCAGTTAAAGTCAAACTTTCTAGGTCCCGGTGAGCATCAATTAAAACTAATAAAGCCGGGGCCTCGTAAATTTCTCGGGATTTAATTCCCACTACCCGGTTTTCGATCATATCTAACCGACCAACACCGTGTTTACCCACTAGGTCATTTAATTGACTAATTAGCGTGACAGGATCGAGATTTTCTCCGTTTAAACTGACGGGAATCCCCTGATTAAAACCAATATCGACGTATTCCGGCTCGTTGGGAGTATCGGCGATCGCTTTGGTCATGAGATAGATTTCTTCCGGGGGTTCCGTCATCGGATCTTCCAAGGGACCGGCTTCAATACTGCGCCCCAACAGGTTACGATCGATACTAAAAGGCGAGGATTTTTTCACGGGAGACTCGATCCCGAATTTTTCCCCGTAGGCGATGGTTTCTTCCCGGCTCATGCCCCATTCCCTGGCGGGAGCGAGAACTTTTAAGCTAGGATTGAGGGCCATAATGCCCACATCAAAACGCACCTGATCGTTACCTTTGCCGGTGCAGCCGTGAGAGACGGCATCGGCCCCGTATTTCTCGGCGGCCTCTACTAATAATTTAGCAATTAAAGGACGAGCCAGGGCGGTAGAAAGGGGATAACGATTTTCGTAGAGAGCATTAGCTTGAATTGAGGGAAAAGCGTATTCTTTGACGAATTCTTCTTGGGCATTGACGACTAAGGATTCGATCGCTCCGCAGCGCAGGGCCTTTTCTTGAATTGGTCCTAATTCGTCTCCCTGTCCTAAATCGGCGGCTAGGGTAATCACTTCTTCTACTCCCCATTCCTGTTTGAGATAGGGAATACAGACGGAAGTATCGACTCCTCCGGAATAAGCTAAAACCACTCTCTTGGCACGTCCCATAATTTTTTCACCTAAAAACGACTAATTGATTACTCTTTTAAGTTTATTATATATCCTGGGGATTGGATGCTTCTTTTTTAATGCTTTTTTGTTTAGTTTTTGATGAAGAAAAGGAATAGGAAGTCACGAGTAGAGAGCCAAAACTAAACGGGCAACCAGCCGCTATTTACGTTTACTAGCAGGACGACGGGAAGATTTTTTCGGAGCGGTATTTTGGGGATTATCGTTAGTTTTATCTTTAAATATTGGAATAGTAAAATGAAACTGACTGCCGTGATTTTTGCCCCTAGATTCTGCCCAAATTTCGCCGCCCCAACCATTGACGATCTGACGACAGATAGCCAATCCTAACCCGGTTCCCCCGGCACTGCGTCGCAGGGCCCCCTCCTCTTGGTAAAAGCGATCGAAAACCTGTTCTAAACGATTGGGTTCGATCCCGCGTCCAGTGTCAGAAATGGTTACTTCTAGAGTTTTTGGCTTTCCCGAAGCGACTTCGATCGAGACATTTCCCTCGCGACCGGTAAACTTACAGGCATTATCGAGAAGTTTGGAAAGTAATTCCACTAACCACTCGCCATCGGCTAAAACAAAGGGCAGATTAGGGGGGACAAGATTGCTAATTTTTGGATTTTCGTTGTCGAGATTGCGGGAGTGAACGTGACTGATGGCTAATTCCACACATTCCGATAAGGATAAAGCTTCGGGATTCCAATTAACCCGGCCACTTTCTAACCTGGAAAGAGTTAAAAAATCTTGGATTAATTTACGCATTCGTTCCGCATCTTTCAGGGCAGTATCAAGCATAATTTGGCGCATTTCTGCTGGCATATCCGGTTCCGAGGCCAAACTTTCTAGACAGACTTGAATGGTGGAGAGGGGGGTGCGTAATTCGTGGCCGGTTATGGCGACTAAATTAGAACGAGTGCGATCGAGAGCGGCTAATTGTTCATTTAAATCCTGTAAATTAGCGTAGGCTTCTGCTTGAATGAGGGCGACTCCGATTTGAGTGGCCACCGCATCCACAAGGGCGACATCCTCGCTTTTCCAAGTGGTGGTATAGGGTCCACAGTGATGCAGTTCCAACATTCCCAAGAGACGACTTTGGTAAAAAATCGGTACTAATAACCAAGAATAGATGGAACATTCCCGCACGAGATTTTGAATGGAATCGCCGGGGAGACGGGGATCGTGAATAGCGTCTTCGATTTTCAGGGATTCTCTCAATTCCAGCACTTCCTGAAAAAGAGGATTATTTTTCAGTGGCCATTTTTGTCCTTTGATGGAACTAATGCCGGAGTTTAAAAATTCGTGTTCGATGGTGGCGTTAATGTCGGCTTCCTTACAACGATAGACCACGCAGCGACAGACTCCCAATCCCTGCCCCAATTTCTGCACTGCCACCTGTAGGATAGCTTCCGGATCGAGGGAACGACGGATCGAGGCTGTCACCGAGTTGATCAGTCTTTCCTTGTGTTCTTTCGATGCCAAGGAACGATTGGCTTTCAGCAGTTTATACTGTCCCGCTTGCAAATAAGTGACCAATCGCTGGACAAAGGGATCTGGTTCCTCTTGATGATCCCTGTCCGTCAGTTCACAGATCAGGTATTCTTCTTGAGCGCGCCTAATTTTCTCCGCTAGTTCGGGACGATAATCGAGAATATGATTTAAAAGAATTTGGGCGGCCTGTTGACTCACATGGCGATCGCTCGTCCAAATCCCCTCAAAACGGCGATTATTATCCATAGCTGCCCCATTTTCCCCCTTTGCTGTCAGATGGGTTCGTTCCCGACAGATTAAACAACTAGCATAATGGCGACCGATAACCACTAGATGCCATTCTTGGGCTAAACTGTCCTCCGGTTGAAAAGCGATCGTCTCGTAAACGTCGGAACTATGCTTAAAATCGGTTTCTGGGGCCGACAAAACATAAACTTGCCCGCTTTTGTGGGCAATGCGTCGATAGCGATGGGCTTCTTGACGATAAAAGCGCTCACGCTGAAAACTGGCAATCACTAACGGTTGATCGTCTTCCGCTAAAACCTGATCCTCCATGGCGTGGGATAGCGCGGTCAGGGATGCTTTGAAGTACATCTGCGATCGCCATTGGGGGAGTAACTGCAACAGTTCTGTTAAAACAGAAGTTGATCTGCTCATCGATGATCTGTTTCGAGTCGAGTGTGACTAGCAAGCGCAATAGAGGGAACTAGCAATTTCTCCCTTGACCCTATCCTACAGGCTCAAGGGGACAAGAGGTGAGATCGTGATGGCCAGAAATTTAAACCGAGTGATGCCAAAAGTGAGGGAAATTATTCTAGCTAACTAGAGGTTGCTGAATAAATCTAAAAACCTTGTTGGCTAAGACTTTTAGACTTTTGAGAAATCAAAAAGTGCCAGCCATTGGAGGGATCGGGGGGAAATTTTAGGGACTTTTTCCCTGAAAATTAGGTAATTTACCAGATGAAAATGGGTAAAACCCTACACCCTACACCCTACACCCTACACCCTGCCCCCACGAGAAACTTTTTGCCGCAAACCCTAACTAGATGTAGGCGACTTTCATTGCCCAAAGAATCAGAGCAATAATACTACCGATAACGATAATCGACGATATCGCCACTACTGCCGGTTTATCGGCTCCCTCGAATTTCATGATGCCACGATTTAAGTCTGACATTGCTTTTAACTCCTTTTCATGAGATGGATGTAGAAAGTATGAGACACTTTAGGATCATAAATTAGCTAACTCTCATCTATCCGTGTTATTAGAAATTGGTATCATTCGGCTGTCTTTAATCATTCTAGGCGTTCTTTTCGCCCTTGGCCTTCTCCTTGAGGCTATTTTAAGAATTGTCTTCGGGTTCGGTAATCCGCTTATTTACAAAGCTGATGCCGAAATTGGCTATCTTTTGGCTCCTAATCAACAAACGCGCCGTTTTTCCAATTTTATCGCCGTTAATCAGTATTCGATGCGGAGCGATCCGATTACAACCCAACGGCCTCCGGAGACGACGAGAATCATGTTAATCGGTGATTCGATCGCTAATGGCTCCTGGTGGACAGATCAAAAAGAGACCATTGCTGCTTTAATCACCAAAAATTTAGGCCAAAATCTGACGGGTTCAGTGGAGGTTCTCAATGCTTCGGCTAATTCTTGGGGACCGCGCAATCAATCGGCCTATCTGCGACGTTTCGGCACCTTTGAATCTCAGGTGATTGTGTTATTAATGAACACCGATGATCTGTTCGCTTTAGCTCCTAGTTCGGCGGTGGTGGGACGAGAAATTAATTATCCCGATCACCGGCCAGCTTTAGCTTTAATCGAATTTTATGATCGATATTTTAAGCGTTATCCTCCCCTACCACCGGTGCAAGAAGGAGGCGATCGAGTGGGCAATAATTTAACCGCTCTTGCCCAAATTCAAGCCCTTGCTCAGGCTAATCAAGCCCCTTTAATTATCGCTATTACCCCCCTCATTCGCGAAGCTCAAAAACAGGGGCGAGATTATGAATTAAAAGCCCGTCAAAGACTAGCGGATTTCACCAGCAACCAGCAGATTTTTTATCTAGATTTTCTGCCCATTTTTCAAGCCCATCCTACTCCTGATTCCCTCTATATCGATAATATTCATCTTAGTCGAGACGGTAACGAGTTAATTAGTCAAAAACTGACCGAGGCAATCAAAAATGTCTTTTAATTAGGGTCTGCTGAAAAAGTTTTTCCTGGGGGCAGGAGTCAGGAGTCAGGAGTCAGGAGTCAGGAGACAGGAGACAGGAGACAGGAGACAGGAGACAGGAGACAGGAGACAGGAGACAGGAGATAGGAGATTATTTCTATTTATTCTCCCCACACCCTACACCCCACACCCCACACCCCACTTCCCCACTTCCCCACTTCCCCACTTCCCTAACAACCATACCAAAGCTTTTCTATCTGCTTTGCTAGAGCCAATAACTCAGAGCGATCGCTTGTATCCCTTAAGAGGGTGACATGGCCTAATTTTCGACCGGGACGGGATTTTTTACCGTACCAAAAAACGTGAGCGTCTGGAATTGCCGCTAAAACTGCTCTTTTTTCGCGATAATCGCCGTCACTATCCTCAAAACCCAATAAATTAACCATGACTGCCCCGGCAGATTTTAAATCCGTGGCTCCAAGGGGCAAATTAGCCACTGCTTGCAGTTGTAGGGCAAATTGGGAGGTAAGACAGGCAGAGAGGCTGTAATGACCCGAATTATGGGTACGGGGAGCGATTTCATTAATCAATACCTCTCCCTGGGAAGTGACAAATAATTCCATCCCGAAAACACCCACCGCCGACAAACTACTTAACAGATGATGGGCGATATGTTCGGTTTGAGCCTGTAATGATTGGTTAAGAGCGGCGGGAGCAATCACCCAGTGACAGACTTGCTCCTCTTGATGGGTTTCCACCACGGGATAGGTGACGATTTCCCCGGTTAATCCCCTAGCGGCAACGATGGCTAATTCTCGCTCGTAGGGAATATAAGCTTCTAACATCAAGTCAAGACGCTCTAATTGCCGCTTTTTGGCGTTTAATTCTTCAGGAGTGCGGATAATAAAGGTTCCTTGACCATCATAACCGTGTCGTCGCGCTTTCAGCACTAGCGGAAAAGGATAATTTTCTAGTGGGGATAAATTATCTATCGCCCAAAAATCAGGCACAGGCAACCCTAGGGAGCGTAAATAACATCTTTGCTCGTATTTATCCAATAGGGGGCGCAGATTTGCCAAACTAGGATAGAATTTCACTCCTGTGGCCGCTAATTCTTCTAGGGCATCTAAATTAACAAACTCATTTTCAAAAGTGATCAGATCACAATGTTGAGCTAGTTTTTTTGTGCCTTCCACGTCAGCTATTTCTGCGAAGACAACCCCGTCAGCTAAAGCAACGGCGGGATCGTCGGGGTGTGGTGTTTGTACAATTAGAGAAATGCCTAATTTCTTGGCTTCCTGTGCCATCATCCAAGCTAATTGTCCACCACCAATAACACCAACCCTTCTTTGCATCATTGATCACATCCTAAAGATTCCGGGGTAGAGACGCCGGTTTTTGAGTTGACACCCTCGGCTCTTTCACAGAGATTTTTGATTTGTTGAGCGTCAAGCACGGCAAAACTAAAATCAGCACCGTTGATATTGACTCCCTCGAAAATGGTACGCAGCATGATCGCTTCGGCAAAAATGGCATCGCTTAAATCGGAATTTTTAAAGGTACTCAGATAGGCTAACCCATTGGTTAAGTCCGCTCCATGAAAGTTGCCTTCGATGATAGAGGCTCCGTTAAACACTGCCCCGCGCAAATCGGCAGAACTAAAGTTAGAATCTTGGAGATTAACGTTAGTAAATTGGGCAGATTGCAAATTTTGTCCCGAAAAATCCTTTCCTGTCAGATTCTGGTTTTCATAACTGGCATTGGCTCCTGTGACAGCAGCAGAACTGGCTGCTAAGGCATTGACAGGAGATAGGATAAATAGTAAGGCAAAAAAAGCGATCGCTAATCGAAAGATAGTCTTCATTGGCGGAAAATTCCATCAGTGGGCATTCTTGATTTTATAGCAGTAAGTCATCGGCCGTCAGCTTTCCGCCAGCCGCTAGAAATTGCTGGCACACAAACCTTTATAATGGCTGTCTAGGCTTATACTGCCATGCAATTTGGTCTAAACAAAAATATTTAAGCCACGGGCCCCCAGCTTTCAGCTAAATAAAGTAAAAGACAAAAGTTAATTCATTTTCTCTCTCCTGACTTCTATTTCTAAGGACAATTTCTGATTTATACAAGAGGTTTGATGGATACACCGCAACTTTTATTCAATGGTTTAGCCGTCGGCAGTATTATTGCTCTGGCTGCTGTTGGGTTAACCCTTACCTGTGGCATTTTGCGTCTGTCTAATTTTGCCCACGGCGATTTTATGACTTTGGGTGCTTACATAACTTGGGTGGTAAATGCTCAAGGGATTAATCTCTGGTTAGCGATGCTGGTGGGGGCAGCAGTGACAGCTATTGCCATGCTCATTGCCGAGAGATTATTATGGAAACCCATGCGCGATCGACGGGCTGATTCTACCACTTTAATTATTATTTCGATCGGTTTGGCTTTATTTCTTCGCAATGGTATTTTAATGATCTGGGGCGGTAGTAATCAACGCTACGATCTGCCTGTGATGACCGCTACAGAAATTTTTGGGATTAAAGTAGCTTTCGATCGCTTGTTAGTTATTGGTTTGGCAATTATAGTTATTATTGCCCTCCATTTGTTATTGCAAAAAACTAAGATCGGTAAGGCGATGCGTGCCGTAGCTGACAGCACCGATTTAGCTAGAGTAACCGGAATTAACGTCGAATGGGTTGTCTTCTGGACATGGATAATTACGGGAGTTTTAACTGCTTTAGCCGGAGCGATGTTCGGGTTAATTACTGGGGGAGTGCGTCCCAATATGGGCTGGTTTTTAATCTTACCAATGTTTGCCGCCGTGATTTTAGGTGGTATTGGTAATCCCTACGGAGCGATTGCTGGGGCTTTAATTATTGGTGTTGCCCAAGAAATTAGTGTTCCCTTAATTGGTTCTGATTATAAATTAGCCGTGGCTTTATTAATTATGATCCTGCTGTTATTATTCCGTCCCCAAGGTTTATTTAAAGGCACGGTTTAACAGTTATCAGTTATCAGTTATCAGATGTAAGTTTTAAGTTATCAGATGTAAGTTTTAAGTTATTTATTTATTTATCTTCATCTTTATCCCTGTTTACTGTTTACTGTTTACTGGTTACTGTTTATTGAACACTGAAAAGCCCAATCTTTAATCCTGAATATATTCTTCCCCGGTGATTAAAGCGTATTCAGCGCGGGTGAATTCTCGACCTAAATAAGCAGCATGATCGAACATAGTAATCGGACAAGGTTGGGTTTCTTCGATCACTTTGACGGCTAATTCTTTGGCAGTCCTGGCGGTGTAAATAGTCTCAGGATTGCGATCAAGTTTTTGCCTAACACCGATAACTTTTCCCGTTTCTGGATCGACGGCTAAACCTTTTTCATTGATAATATTGCTGTAATGTTTGGCACAGATTAACCCTGCTTCTCGGTCTAGATAAATAATAAAATATCCTGCGGGATCGAGAGCGATCGGACGTTTGGAAAGTTGATGATCAATAGCCGTGATTTGTGATTTTAATTCGCTCATTTTCTTGACAAAATCACTTAAATATGTAGATGAAAGCAAGAGCAAATTATATCACATACCATCATCCTTTTTCTAGAGCATTTTGTAGATATAGGCCGTATGTATTTTCTGTGAGCAAATCTGACCTACTGAGCAATAATACTAAATCCTGTTTAAAAAGTATAGGAGCGTGGGGAGCGTTGGAGGAGGGAGAAACAATCCATAACCTGAGAGTTAATCGGACTATTAATACTAAATCCGTTGAGTATAGGCTACATATCAGGACAGGCAAAGGGCAAGAGGAAAGAGGCAAAAGGGGCAATAGATAATCAGTTTTTAATAACCAGATTTAGTATAAAAACGGATTTGGTATCATACCAGCTGCAATGTGGGGGCGCAAAGCTCGCGCCCATAATGTATGGTCGAGAAATAACAGGCTGATAGCTTAATGCTATAAATCTTCTTCTACCAAAGCCTCAACCCGTCCTGTTTTGACCGCTTCCACCAAAGCGGCGTGATCTTGTTCTGTCTGCTCGGCATAAGCGATCGCAAATTCGCCCAGGGCTAGATCGAACTGATCTCCTTTTCCCAAATAACCGCTAATAGTGGCCGCGTCTCCAGATTTAGCGTGGGCGCGGGCTAAGGTCCAGCCACAGAACTCGGCGTAGCGTTGCAGTTGGACGGCTGATACTCCCTCAATGGGTAGGGAAAACTTCATATCCCGCAGTTGCCGTAAATAGAAGTTATTGCCCCGTCTTCCCTGGGTCCAGCCTAAAAATATGTCGCTAGAGGATTGCATCAATCTCTGGCCTGTAACCACCCGTTGTCCCTGATTTTCGTACTGGCTCTTGGCGGTATAGGGTTCAAGAACCGAAGGGCAAGCCTCCTTAACTTGTAGGATGAGGGGATGGTTATCTTCCGAGAAAAATAGGGCGATATAACATCTGGTGCCGACACTGCCAATGCCTACCACTTTCAGGGCAAAGTCCTCTAACCGGTAGCGATCAAACAGGACTCGGCGTTCCTCCGGCAGGGATTGGCGATAGTCTTCCAGACCCTCACGCACGAGAGTCTCCCAATCCGGTTCGTTGACATGGTAGAGAATGGGCGGCTGATCGACAAAGCGATTGCGTCCCGCGGTTTGGGTGACGATCTTGGGGTAGAGATGTTCGATGATGCGCTCGCGGGCTTTTGTCATCATCTGTTCCCGTATCTTCCGCGTCTTTTCGTCGGGAGCCATCTCGATCACCTGTTCTACTCCTATGCGCGTGTACCATACCTCTAACGGACTGAGGCGAGAATATTCCCGCAGGTGTTCCCGATAGGAACGAGCGCAATCGATCGCCGCTGCCTTCGATTCTCGATCGGATAGATCGCTATCCCTGCCGGCGATGACAAAGCTGACCACTAGACGCTTGAGGTCCCATTCCCAAGGTGCGGGTAGGGTTTCGTCGAAATCGTTAATATCGAAGACTAAATTGCGTTCGGGGGTGGCAAAAAATCCGAAGTTCAAGAGGTGGCAATCCCCGCAGGCCTGCACGATAATGTCGGTTTTGGGAGTGGTGGCCAGATCGTAGGCCATC
>NZ_JASJFB010000600.1:0-4587 GCF_030065455.1 Microcystis sp. M53602_WE12
AAGAAAGCTTGATTCTACTCCACCAGAGGAAAACTCATCTTTGCCGATTCTTCCCTCGCTTAAAACCTAAAATATCTCTCTTTTGGGCCTGATGAAAAAGTTGTTCGTGGTGACAGGGTGTGGGGTGTGGGGTGTGGGGTGTAGGGTTTTACCGATTTTGAGGGGGTCAATTACCTAATTTTCAGGGAATAAGTCCTGGAATTTTCCCCCCGATCACTCCCAGATCTGGTACTTTTTGATTGACAAAAAGTCTAAAAGTCTTACCCAACAAGGTTTTTAGATTTATTCAGCAAACCCTATTTAACTACTGTAATTTCTGGGCAACTTAGTTTATAATTCCTCTAAACTTTCTACGGGTAAATTAACTACCTGATAAAAACCAAAAACCTCGATCGCATCGGTATAATTTGTTAATTCTTCTAAAGTTTCTGCGATTAAATGCTGTTGATCCAGATTAATCTCTAGATCGATAAAAAATATGTATTCCCCTAAAGATCGTTTAGTTGGTCGCGATTCAATACGAGATAAATTAAGCTGACGTTTGGCAAAAACTTCTAAAGGTTTGACTAAAGCGCCGGGTTGATCTAAAACCTGAAAAGCGAGGGACATTCGCTCCCCTTGGGGATGGGAAGTTAAAGCCATTACCCAAAAACGGGTACAATTATCGGGATAATCATTAATTGGTTGTGTTAATATTGGTACATGATACAGTTTTGCTGCCCGGGGAGAAGCAATAGCGGCCGAATTGGCCTCTCGATCGAGAATTTGAATCGCTTCTGTGGTAGAATTAGTAGGAATAATCGGCACGGTAGGCAAATTATTTTCTAGCCATTTTTGACATTGAGCTAAAGCTTGGGGATGGGAATAAACGGTGGTAATTTCTGTTAGCGATTGTCGAGGAGATAGAAGTGCATGGGAAATCGGTAAAACTAATTCTTGTTGAATCTGTAACCCAGGTAATTGCCATAAAGCATCAAGAGTCATTACCACACTTCCCTCGGTGGAGTTTTCCACCGGGACCACTGCTAAATCGGCCTGATTTTGGACAACCGATCGCAGGGCCAAGGCAATGCTAGGATAGGGTATTAATTGACGAGGCTGGGGTGGTAAACTATTAGCAAATGCTAAAGCGGCTGTTTCTGAATAGGTTCCCACCGGCCCCAGATAAGCGATCTTTACAGTCATTTAGATTATCCCCGCAAGCAATTTTTTCTAGCTATTACAGCCTTTCTCGTCAACATCAAGTATAACCTAATTTGGTATTGACTCCTATGTCCTATCTGCTGAATTCTGCTATAATCATGTCAAGTCAGCTTCACTTTGTTTGATAGTCAATTGACTGATTTTTTGGTGCGTTTCCTCGATGGTTAACCCTTGGGCTAAATCCCCCAATTCTTTGAGAAGATCATTAGTTAAGGAGAGAGATATTTGGCTATCCTGGCCCGATAAATAGACAACTTTGGCTAATTCGGCCAGTTTAACTTTTTTGCTGGTGCGATTTTGGTAACTGACCGAAAAACCGTTAATCTCCGCAGCCTCTTGCTGGATAATTGCCGACTTTAAACGTTCCTTGAGATGTTCCATCTCTGTATCTAAAATCTTCCATTGCTGGTAAATTTCCCAATAACGATTAGTTAATCTTTCGAGATTCTCACCCGCGGGATCGGGAGTAATTAAATGGGAAAGCTGCAAAAGACGATGATGGATTTGGGCCGTATATACGGGGTCTTTTTGTGCATATTCTAGCTGGGCCGCGGTTAAAGGTCTTTTGCCCCAATTACCCCCCTGTTCACTTTTATCGATAGCGGGAAAATGACAAAGACATTCAGCCACGGTTTTCAGTTGATAATTGGGTAAAGGAGCAATATAGTAGGGAACCTTTTTAGCTAACTCTAGGGTACAGGTAATTTTTTTAACTTTGCTTTTACCGCCCAAAAATTTACAATCATAACTAGCATTGTGAAAAACCTTTTCTATCCGGTCAACCAGCATGATTTTAGTGATAAAATAGTTAGTAAGATCGGGTCGATCAAGAACATCCAAAATTGTCACCCGCTCCCCCGTTAAGTCCGTGGAATCAGCCAGAATTTGAATCAGAGACAAACGGGGAGTCTTGCTATTGTAATCGGCTACTTCCGTATCTAACCAAAGAATGGGAAAATGAGAAAAGTGATCGATCGCATTCCTAATAGCGTCGGATTCCGTTAAATAAGGCATGGTTGCAGAGGCTGAAAAATGTATCAAAAAATCTTGATAGCAGTAGATTTGTCAGAGATGGGGGACAGTGTTTTTAAGGAGGCTGTATCCTTAGCCAGTAAGTACGAAGCTAACCTCCTACTACTGCACGTCCTTTCCCCTGAGGAAGATTATAGCCCTTTACCGATTCCACCCAATTTAGCCGATATTTACCCCGCCCAGGGGAATGATCTCACTCTCGATTTTTGGCGGCAACAATGGGAAGAATTCGAGCAGAAAGGGGTGGCCATGTTGCAAAAAAGAGCTAATCAGGCGGGAGAAATGGGTGTCAAGGGAGAATACCGGCAAATTTACGGCCATGCCGCCAAAACTATCTGTAAAGTGGCGCGAGAGGAAAATATTGATTTAATTGTCATCGGTCGGCGTGGGCGATCGGGTCTAGGAGAGTTATTCTTAGGTAGTGTGAGTAATTATGTTCTCCATCATGCCCCCTGTTCCGTCTTAATTGTTCAACATCATCAGGACTAAAAATTCCTGTTAGCTATTCCCCCCCTAAAATCCCCAAACGATTAAAAGGAAAAAAGCGAAAAACCGCCCTACCAATCACGTTATTTTCCGGTAAAAACCCCCAGATATGGGAGTCATTGCTATTATTGCGATTGTCTCCCATGACAAATAAATTATTTTCCGGCACAAGCAAAGGCATTAAATTATATTGAGGGGATTCGAGAATATAATCCTCTGACAAGGGTTGATTATTCAGATAAATTTTGCCCTCCTTGACAGCAATCACATCCCCTGCGGTGGCAATCACTCTTTTAATAAAAGCTTGGTTCTTTTGATATCCCTGTAATTGTAATTGTGCCGGCGGTTCAAAGACGACGATATCCCCCCGTCGAGGAGGATGGAAATCGTAGGAAAGTTTTTCCACTACTAAGCGATCGCCTTGTTCTAAAGTGGGTAACATAGAATCAGAGGGGATAAAACGAGGTTCAGCCACAAAAGTGCGGATCAGTAAGGCTAAAACTAAAGCTATAGTGATAATTTGCAGATTTTCTCGAATAGAAGCCCAAAAACTCTTGGATTTGTCCTTATTAATTTCTTGCTCTTGCATTATTGCCCAGATGATGGTTGATGTAACTTAGCTTTCGCTTGCTGCCAGAAAACTGTTAATTCCTCTAGTGTATAGTCATGGAGAGGCTTTTCTGCCACAGATTCCACTAGGGAAAAACGTTGAATAAAACGCAGATTAGTCTCTTGTAAAGCGATACTGGGATCTAAATCATACCAGCGAGCAAGATTGACAATAGTAAAGAGTAAATCGCCTAATTCGGCCTGTTGATGCTCTTTATCGCCCGATTCTAGGGACTCTTGCCATTCTGCTAACTCTTCGCCAAATTTTTCCCAGACTCCTGCGATATTTTCCCATTCAAAACCGACTCGCGCTGCTTGCCGAGAAATTTTCATCGCTCCCATCAAGGGTGGTAAAGTTTGGGCATAACGGGTTAATTTGCCGCTAATAGTCGGGTCATTTTTTTCCTCAGCTTTGATTTTCTCCCAATTTTGACGCACCTGTTCGGGATTTTCTAGGGATAGCTCCCCAAAAACGTGGGGATGACGACGAATTAATTTATCGGTGATGCCTCTAGCCACTTCTTCTAGGCTAAAATTACCCTCATCGCTGGCAATTTGGGCTTGTAAAACCACCTGTAGCAGTAAATCGCCTAATTCCTCGGCAATGGCAGTTTTATCACCGCTTTTAATCGCCGCTACCACCTCATAAGCTTCTTCGATAACGTAGGGAATTAGGGTTTCCGGGGTTTGAGCTAAATCCCAAGGACAGCCGCTTTCTGGATCTCGTAAACGGGCAACAACGCTGATTAAATGGTTTAATGCCTCTAAGATGGCCTTGTAGCGGGGATTGTCGGTTTCTGGAAGGCTAGACATCGATTTTTTCCGGTTTTCTCGCCCATTATACCGGTTAGTTATCAGTTATCAGTGATCAGTGATCAGTGATCAGTTATCAGTTATCAGTGATCAGTGATCAGTGATCAGTGATCAGTTATCAGTTATCAGTTATCAGTTATCAGTTATCAAAAGCTCCCATCTCCTTGTCTTCTAACATTCAGTTACAGCCTTTCTGATAAGCTGTTAAGCATTTCAATTGCTTGTTGAGACGAGGCAAGAGGCAAGAGGCAAGAGGCAACAGTAAAGGGATTGGGGGAGATTCGGCTAATCTTAAGAATAAGTGCTTTAAATGCGTCTTAGCTTAATAGTTGAAGTTTAACCTAATTTGAGCGAAGACCTACGCCCCATTATTCAGATAACTGCTTGGCTCTCTTATTCTTTGTGTGATCAGTTTAACTTATATAGTAGTGATCGATCTCTGTG
>NZ_JASJFB010000071.1:0-5672 GCF_030065455.1 Microcystis sp. M53602_WE12
CCCGGTTTGGGAAGATTGGGCGACTTTTTGGCAACGCTGTCAGGATTTGGTCAGTGCCATCGCCCATATATATTACCCCGATGTCAAGTACCCCTTATTAAATATTTACATTCCCCAGGCCTACGGTTTAATTCGGGGAACCGTGGATGATAGCGATCGCTGGATGCGGAATCTTTCCCCGGCCCTGAATCAAATCACCATCGGCCAAGCCTATCAGGCCTACGAAGTTTATCAAAAATTGCAACCCTCGGCCCAGAAACTTTGGCAAGTCTGGAATTGGGCGCAATGGGTAATCAATCCCGCTGCGGCTGTGGCTAAAGTTGCCAGTCAAAAATACAGCGATCAAGCGGATCAGCAATTATTAGTCAATTTAGGGCAAGTTTTGCGGGAAAATGCCCTAAGAAATCTCTCTCGCCAAGCGGTGTTACTCTACAGTGGCAGTAATCTCGCCCCAACTCTCCCCACCAAGACCAAAATCGCCACCACTACTCTCAAGGAAATTCTCGCCCAAGCTGAACCGATCACGGAAATCGATCGCCAACCGGTTAACATTCTGCTGGTTGGACGCACCGGGGCCGGCAAAAGCAGTTTAATTAATACTCTCTTTCGGGCCGATTTAGCCCAAGTGGATCTATTGCCTAGTACCGACGCGATCCAATCCTACCATTGGCAAACCTCAGAAGGGGACGAGTTAATCCTCTGGGATACCCCGGGCTATGAACAGGCAAATAGGGCTGATTATCGGCAAAAGGTTCTCAATTATGCCGAAAACGCCGATTTATTGATTCTGGTAACTCCCGCCCTCGATCCCGCCCTGGCCATGGATGAGGCTTTTCTTAAAGATTTGCAACAAACTATTGACAATTTACCAGTTATAGTCTGTGTTTCTCAAGTCGATCGCCTGCGTCCGCTGCGAGAGTGGCAACCCCCCTATAATTGGCTGACGGGAGAAAGTCCCAAAGAAGTCAATATCCGCGAATGCTTGCAGTATCGGGCGGAATTATTCGAGGATCTCTGCGATCGCATTTTGCCGATGGTCAGTCAACAGCCAGATAGAGAAGCTTGGGGGGATGAGGAGTTATCAATCGCTTTACTGGGGGCAATTTCGCCCGCCAAACAGTTGCGTTTAGCCCGTTTTTTAGCGGATTTGGAAACTCGAACCCTGGCAGCGGCGAAAATAATCGATCGCTATACTTTACAGATGGCCACGGGGCAAGGTTTAACGGCCCTATTAAAAAGTCCTATTCTAGGTTTTATCTCCACTTTAGCCACGGGAAGACCGACTTTAGCCTATCTTTTAGCTGAACAAATTCCTGTGGAACAATTACCAGTAGCGATCGGTAAATTACAGATGGCCTACGAGCTTTCTTCTCTCTTGAATCCAGAGAATAAAAGTTTTGATTTATTGGCACTTTGGCCAATACTATTAGAAAATTCTAGCACTGCCGACAAGGAAGCTTGGGCCTGGGGTCATGCTCTGGTAGAATATTGGACAAAGAACCTATCGATCGAACAGTTCCGGTCAAGTTATCAGGGGTATTTAGAAACGACAAAAACAGGCCTGTAGCCAGATTAATTAAGCTAAAACTTTCTTCCACTTCAAAAGTATAGGAGAGTGGGGAGGAGAGGTTTCTGGGGTTGAGATTTCTGGCCCTTGTACTAAAATTACCAATGGGAGAGATTTTTTCGTGTTTTTTTGAAAGTTCTATTCATTTTTTTCATTTTCAGAGTTTTCATCGTTAGTTTTCGACGAACTACCCAAACCACTAAAATAAAAGGCGGTGACTGCTGTAGCTATTGGCCCTAAAAAAGTATAAATTGTCTTAGAAGAATCATTAATTAGGGTTGCCGCTTTATCCACTCTACTTTGTACTTCTTGTTCTTCGATAGCTTTCAAATTTATATTTAAATTAAAAATTCCAAGAGAAGCAAAAGAAATGAGACAAATAGAAAGAATTTGTAAACCAGCAGTGGTTAACAATCCCAACCAAAGCCACGTTGCTAAGGAACCAGCTACTTTAGTATTAAAATTATGTCTTTGGTCTGAGGGTGATATAGCTGTAGCTGGTTTACCAAATTCAGATACTTCATTGTCTAAATGATAAGGCTCCGGATTCTTCTTTAGATTATGACGCACAGAGTTCCTTTCAGTTGGAAGAACCAAAGAAGCGCTGGAATCTTTTGGGTTGTTAACTTCCTCTGTCTCATTTTTTGAATCACTGGTCATAACTAAACAATTAGTAGTGGTCTCTGTTCATTACCTTTTTGCAGTATTAATTGAGTATCTTCCTCCGTCTCAGTTTTAGCATATAAAGCCATGAGTTTTAATCCTTTACGAATGACTTCAGACTCTGTTAAGTCTAGCTCTTTAGCTATTTCTTTAAGATATTCAGAGTCCTTTTGACTAAGATTTACTCGAAATTGTCTGGTAGCCATTTTTTTTTGTTAATTTAGTGAATGGATTGTATCGATTCACTGATAACTGATCACTAAGGTCGAGAAGAGCCATTTTTACCATTGAATGTATCATTGCCGTCCTTGCTACCGTTGAGGGTATCGTTGCCAGCAGGACCGTGGACATAAGCATTCTTGGGTGGCTGCTCATCCTCTCAGACCAGCTGTGGCTGCTCATCCTCTCAGACCAGCTACTGATCGCGTTTACCGGCAGCACCGTGGACATAGGCATTCTTACGGATATTCAAGTATCTGTAAGGTCGAGAAGAGCTATTTTTACCATTGAGGGCTATAGTAGGGTCAATTCATGAATTGACCCTACAGTTTGATTTAAGGGTTGTCATCGTCCTTTCTCATAGATGTCCATAATAGTCTGCCTTTAGAAACTTAGCATCCTAACTACAGTATCCTATCTTACCCTAATTACACCAGATATGTCAACCAACTATTACACTGGATATGTCAAGCAATTACACCAGATATGTCAACTATGTCAAATCAACATAAACGAGTCCTGACGGTACTCAATGGGTGCAATAGGTCAAATACCATCAACTTATTCACTTATTTGTTATTAAAAGGCTATTTTTCGCAAATTTTAACCAAAATAATCTTAGGTTTTATTCATGCTTAGGTACAATAGGGGGTATAATAGGGTATTTAGTAGGTGGTATTATATATACATATATGCAAGGCATAGCAATGGGTGTAATGTGGGTGTAATGTGGGGTTCAATAGATACCACAGTGCTGAGTTCCTATGGTATGATAGTTCCATCAACTTTTAGATAGATAAAAGTATGGCAGACACAACTAAACAAGTGAGTATGCTAGAATTGGAGTTAGAAGATGATCTAATCAGACAAATTGAAGATGTAGCTGATTCTGGTTGTTTTTCAAAAGATGAATTATTACAAAGTATTTTAGAAGCATGGAGATATCATCAGGCCTATATACATAGACTTGAAAATATGGTTCAAATAATCAATATTAAGTAATTCGATTTGAGGGTAATGTGGAATGATTACTATCAAATGATTACCTGCTTATTGTTTTGAGCTAACAAAAAAATTTATCACTATTTTCTTGAACAACAGTCTATTAAACTTTCATAACAAGTAACCCTGAGACAATTATCAGTTTTAGCAATTATTGAGATGTTAATTTATTATAAGCAGAAATAATCGCCGCATTTTCCCAATCATCATCAAAAGGAAGCGCATCGGGATCTGACAAAGCATTAGCCTCGATTTCTGCATCGCTCATCGATTTAACTCGCTCCCAATCGGTTAAATCTTGCCTTTCCTCTTTTGTGTTAACAATCCCCATCTTGGGGGATACTCTCTTGATACTTTCTTCGCTCACGTTCGTTTGCTCTCCTAGCACTAATCAATCGGCAAGTTTCCCCTCTTATAGTATAGACAACATAACAGATTATCCCGTTTAATTGTCCCAGCAAACACATCCTTATTTCTTGGTAATCTTGGCGATTATCTTCTCTGATTAGACAGTGACCATCGAAAATAGGAGGAACAGCCGCAAAATCTATCCCATGCTTCTCTATATTAGAATATCTTTTAGACTGATCCCAGTCAAATTCTCTAAATTGCATAAATAAATCTCCAAAAATTGTCTTTGTAGAGAATTATTCCTATATCTCCTCCTTACCTATCGTTTTGAACGAACAAAAATTTTTATCACTATTTAAACTTCAATAATTTTTTGTTATATCGATAAATTACTAGCCCTAAACGCAGAAATTTTGAAAAAGCGAAGCCTCCGCTTCTACTATAATCAGAGAAGGGTAATTGAGACAATTTCTGCATCACCTTAAATAGCTCTTTAGGTTTTGCGTCCGAGAAAATTAATAATCTGGGGACTAATTTCTTTTGACCAATGTTCTTGGGGATAGTGTTTCGCTTCTGCGAGGGGGATTAATTCCACTCCTGATTTAGTAGCTAATTTTTCGACAGTGACAGAAGATAACCAAGGATCGCCCATTCCCCAGACAAAAAGGATAGGTTTTTCAAAGTTCTCTAAACCTGTCTCAATTTCTGCCATAGTTTTCGATAGGTTTAAATTGCGAATCGTGGCCAGTAAAGCGCGACCCACTGCCGAAGTTTTTAGATAAGGTTGACGGAAAATAGCCAGATCTGCATCACTAATCACAAAACCGCTACCGGTTTCTAAAGTACGATCGACTAATAAGGGGTCTTGAGTCGCCATATCTCCGAGGAAAGGTAGCCCCCATTGTTTCATTATCCAGGGTAATTTAACATCCCTGGAGAGGGGAGTATTTAAAACGATCAAGCGCTCAATTTTATCAGGATTTTCTAGGGCGTATTGTAAACCGACGGAGGCTAAAAAACCCTGGACAATGAGGGAGATTTTCGGCAATTGGAGAGCTTGAATAAAATCGGCCAAGGCTTGACAAAAAGCGCTAGGTGTGTAGGCGAAATCTCTGGCATCGGGTTTAGCGGATAAACCGGAACCGATCCAATCGGGGGCAATGGCATTAATGTTATATTCTTCTAAACTGGTTAATAATTCCCGCCAAATATAGCCATGGGCGGGTAAACCATGGAGTAGGATCACGGGGGTTGTATCCGGTTGTTGAGCGGGGTTAACCTGTCGATAAAACCACTGGAGAGAGCCGACTTCGAGAAAATTTTCTAAAATAGCCATGGTTAATGGGGGATTAATAATCATTAACCATTGTCCAACGTCTAGGAACCGATCGCACCGGCAAATTTTCCACCCCGGCAGTTATAGGGAGCTTGCGTCGAGACTTTGTGCTTCTCCGGGGGTTAAGGGTAAATGAAGACCGCATTCTTGTTTTAAACCCTTGAAACGGGTGTCTCGTTCGTTGCTATCATTGGCGGTTAAAGGCCGACTGGAGTGCCAATCGCCCACGGAGACATAACCTAGATCAAAATAGGGATGGTAGGGAAGATCGTATTTAGTCAGATAGTCATAGATGGTTTTGGCATTCCAGTCAAGTATCGGTAATATTTTGTAACGTTCGCCCTGTGGATTGACCCATTGGAGAGTTTTGCGGTGGTCGGTTTGGTCGCGACGTAAACCTGCTAACCAAGCGGTGGCCTTTAAGTCCTTCAGGGCCCGTTGCATCGGCTCCACCTTGCGGATTTTGTCGTAGAGATTGAGGGAGTCCAGATCGTTATTTGACCACAGTTGACCGTGGATTGCTTCCATGCGGGC
>NZ_JASJFB010000645.1:0-1707 GCF_030065455.1 Microcystis sp. M53602_WE12
GGTGTGGGGTTTTACCGATTTTGAGGGGGTCAATTACCTAATTTTCAGGGAAAAAGTACCTGAATTTTCCCCCCAATCACTCCAATGGTCGGCACTTTTTGAGGTCAAAAAAGTCTAAAAGCCTTATCCAACAAGGTTTTTCGATTTATTCAGCAAACCCTAATTAGACACCGATAAGCATCTGGTGCGCTCAAAGATTGCTCAACTTGCTAAAGATTGTAGTTCGGAAGTGCCATAAACTCTAACGATTTTGTCTTGGCAGGCCGTGGCGATATAATTACCATCGGGACTAAAACAAACCGAATAGATTTTCTGGGGATGGGGAATAGAAATAATGGCTTTTCCTGCTTTTAAATCCCATAATTTTAAGCTTTTATCATCACTACCACTGGCTAATAGTTGATTATTAGGACTAACACTAACTGAATTGATATGATCACTATGTTCGCTGAGAGTTTTTACCTCTGTCCCTCTTTTAATATCCCAGATTTTAATAGTTTTGTCTTTGCTGCCACTGGCTAAAAATTTGTTATTACTGCCGAAATCTACCGATAAAATACCTCCAAACCAATCGGAATGACCTTTTAAGGTAATACTGCTCTTTTCTGCCAGATTCCAAATAATTACCGTTTTGTCATTTTCGCCGCCACCACTGGCTAAAAGTTGACCATTTTGACTAAATTTAACTGTTAGGACTTTATCGCTATGACCTTGTAATGTGAACCGAGTTTCTCCAGTTTTTACTGACCATATTTTCACGGTTTTATCTTCACTACCACTAGCAATAATTTCCTCATCGGGATGAACAGCTACTGCTGTAACTTTATCTTGGTGTCCCGTTAAGGTAGAGATTAATTCTTTAGTTTCCAGTGACCAAATTCTTAGGGTTTGATCATCTCCTCCACTAACCAAATATCCTTGACAGGGACTAAAAGCAACAGAATTGATTCTTTTATGTCTATGTCTTGAAAATATATCATCAATCTCCGAAACCTTTACTTGAGGAGGTTTTGAGAATATATCATTAATTTTAGGTATAGCGATTCCACCCTTATTTCCAAATATATTGCCAATCCCCTCCTCTAGATCTCCAAACATTTTATTGATATCATCTTCAAAAACTTGATCAATTTTTTTAGTTAAAGAAAACTTCTGATTTTTTCTCCATTCCCAGATTAGAATATTACCATCATCTCCAGCACTAGCCAAAAATTTACCATCTTGGGAAAAAGTTAGACATTTAACCTCACCTTCATGGCCTTCTAGGGATTTAAAAGATACTAAGCGATTAAACATAGTGAAAACATTAGTTAGTTAATCAAGATTTTTCGGCATTACCCGATGTTGGTTGTTCTGTAGAGGCTCTCTTGGATTTGGTGGGTAAAATGTATTCTAAGATACATTCCTTCTAGCGAGGGGGTGGAACGAACCACAAAGACACAAAGGACACAAAGATTGATCGATCCTATGTAAGTTAAACTTATCACACAGAACCTAGAAGAGTCATGAATTTATCGCTCTTCTGGGACTTTCGGAAATCCCTGACCGAATCCAGATTCTGAAACTCTTGGTTGACAAGTGATCGCTAACTTTTTTTCTAATAAAAACTCAAATTTCGGGTTTCTGTTAGTTAGCGATAGCTTGAAGGCTTACCCCATAAGAGAGCTAGAGTTTAGAGACTGTAAGACTTTTGCCAGACTCCCTCCA
>NZ_JASJFB010000179.1:0-8817 GCF_030065455.1 Microcystis sp. M53602_WE12
ACCCTTTGAAAATAAGGCTTTTGACCTGTTAAAATCTGATGTTAGTGCAAGAAAATAGGATTGGGACATTCAAAAACCTTGCATTATTCTCCTCGTAGTACATAAACTGGTACAAAAAAAGAGGGCAACAAAGCCTGAAACTCCCGACGACCGGCTACTGACTCCTGACTCCTGACTCCTACCCCCAGGAAAAACTTTTTCAGCAAACCCTAATAAGGGTGTGTTAGCTAGGGCTAACACACCCCTACCGATTATTTCTGGTGGTTAATTTTCCCGCAAAAATCAACAATTGTCCGACTCACCGCAGGGGATGGACAGGGATAGATTAGATAACGACAATATTGGATGCAGTGAAGGTTGGAATACCAAGAAGATTTGCGATTCGAACCGAACCAGCGCCACCAACACCATCTACGTCAAACCATAAAGCACCATTGGCAGTATTGTAGATAAATCTTTGAGCTGCAGTAGCAGCGCTATTGATTCCCGCACCAGAACGGAATTGTGCAGCACCCAAAGGACCAGCAGTCAGTCCACCAGCGAAACCAGTGGCGGAAACATTGATAACATCACCTTGAGAGGAGCTAAAACCCGAGATCCAATCAAATCCTTCGCTGGGACTGTTGAAAACAAAATTGTCAGCACCAGCACCACCAGTTAAAGTATCGGTTCCAGCACCACCAACTAAAGTATCTTTTCCATCACCACCAACTAAAGTATCGTTTCCAGCACCACCGACTAGGCTATCGTCGAACGCACTACCTGTGATGAAATAGGAATCAGTGAGGGTGAGTGGTGCGATCGTACTTACTATTTGCGGACCCGACGCTTTCGTGAAAGTAACACCGCCGGTTGTTAGTTGATAAGTGCCGGCAGTCGAAGCTCTAACAAAGGTAAGGCTATCTGCTGGCAGGGAAAGGGTCGTAGAAAAGCCTCCACCGTACTTGGAAAGGGTTGCTGTGTTATCAGCAACGCCTGCTTTGGCTATTCTCCAAACTGTATCGCCGCCCGCACTTAAAAGGCCCAGGGAAGTGAGATTATCGTCGGCAAGGCCTGTTGCTGATATACTAATGGGGACAGTAGGATGGGCGTTCAGGAAAGCGGCAACTGACGTAGTCACATTAGGATTGAAAGTAACACTAGAGGTGGAGTCAGCGAATGATATAGTTACAGTGGGCATGGTTTTTCCTTTGAATGATTTGTTTGAATTTGAAGAGTCTGATAATCTTCCTCCCGATTATTATATACCAAGAAAAAAAATGCAATCATGTTTGCGAGGCTTGTTTCCTGAATTATTGCTAATGGTTAAGTTTTTATCAATTTTGGGTTAATTTTTGGCTGGGTGTGATATAAATCAGACCAGAAATTAAAGTTAATATCACCGATAGCCAAAAAGCCACCAGAGCAATTAAATTATATTCAGAAGGCAAGGGAGCGATTAAGAGAGCGATAGCGACAATTTGGCTGACTGTTTTGCTTTTTCCCCACCAATTAGCCCCTTTTATGTCGCTATTTCCTGTTAAATTCGGATTAATGCGCCAACCAGCGATCGCTAATTCGCGAGCGAGAATCAAAAATACTCCCCAAGCAGCAATTAAATCCATTTCAATCAGAGCTAAGAGGGGAGCGAGAACCAGTAATTTATCGACCAAAGGATCGAGAAATTTGCCTAATTCGGTGATTTGATTTAATTTTCGCGCTAGATAACCATCGAGCCAATCGGTGCTGGCAGCAATCAGAAAGATAATTAAACTTAACCAGCGATCGATTTCTGTGCCTTGGTGCAACCAGTATAAAATTAATGGCAGTCCCAAGAGTCGCGATAGGGTAATCGAGTTGGGTAGGTTCATTTTTGTTAGGGAAGTGGGGAAGTGGGGTGTAGGGTGTGGGGTGTAGGGTGTGGGGTGTAGGGTGTAGGGTGTAGGGTGTAGGGTGTAGGGTGTAGGGTGTAGGGTGTAGGGTGTGGGGAAGTGGGGAAATTTCAACTAATACCCCAAAACCCTAAAACTCCAACTCCCTAAAACTCCAACTCTCAACTCCTGCCTCCTGTCTCCCGGCTCCTGACTCCTGATTTTAGCTGGCTAATTTGAGATCGAAATTACTTTGTTTATTGCCTAATTGTCTGAGCCAACGATAATTATAAGTTAAAGCACCTCGCAGGGTGGGATAAACGGCATAATTAACGCCAAATTCTTGGCAAACTTCCGCTAAGATTGGGGCAATTTTTGGGTAGTGAATATGACAAATTTGCGGAAAAAGATGGTGAACAACTTGATAATTTAATCCCCCTAAATACCAATTTAAAAAGGCATTTTTAGGAGCAAAATCTACGGTAGTTCGCACTTGAAAGATTGCCCATTCGTCTTCGATTTGGTTAGCTGCCGAGGGTTGAATAAATTCGGCGGGTTCCAAAACGTGAGCTAACATAAATACATGACAGGCAAGCACTCCATAGGTCATAAAAGCAATGAGAAAACCGATCGCTATTTCTAGGGGACTATAACCAACTAAGAGAGGAATGCCAATAAACCAAAAGAGATAAACAACTTTTCCGCTCAATAAAACGAATAAATCGATCGGTTTAGGATTGGGAATTTTAATCTCGCCAAAACGATTACAAAAGAGGATGGAGCGCACATCGGAGAATGACCAATAGATAGGAATTATAGCGTAGAGAATCGGGATAAATAAATGTTGATAACGATGATACCATTTATGCTCGGCATGGGGAGTCATTCGCACGATACCATCGCCGTGAATTTCCACATCGTACCCTAAAACATTGGTGTAGGTATGATGGAGATAATTATGACGAAAACGCCAGAGATAACTGGAAGTACCGATGATATAATCGTAGGTCATGCCAAGGAGAGAATTAACCCATTTTTTACTAGAATAGCCGCCATGGTTTGCATCATGACCAATGCTAAAACCGATTCCTGCTAATCCTCCTCCTAAAACCAGACAACCGATAATTTTTAGCCACCAGATATCCGGACCAAAAAGTACAAATAGCCAAGCGGCAATTACCCAAGTTAAAATCGTGATCGTCTTCAGGTACATGGCCAAATTATCTCTGGTGGGGATGCCGTTTTCGGTAAAATAAGCATCAACCCGTTTATTCAATTCCTTTCTAAAACCCTGATTTTCGGTAAAAGTTACTCGCATTCCTAATTTTTGTCCTAGAAGTTGATATGACGGCTATTTGTGGCAGCTCAGAGTGAATTTATGAGTCTTGTACTGGTTTGCTAAGGCTGTCTCAGCATAACTGATAATTTCTCATCAGTCCCTCATCTATTGTCAGAGAAAGAGGTGCGCTTGGCAAGGCAATCGCTCAATTTGTTTGCTACTCTTGCAGAAAATCCTCGGTTTTTACCTAATCAGATATCAGATACCTGTAGCCGGTGATAGAAATGAGCGTTAGGTACTTTTATACTACTATTAAAGCCATTGAAGGCGATCGAGTTTTCTGGTGCGAAGTGCCACAATTAAGAAAATTGATCGATGCGATCGCTGGAAGCGTGGCCGATGATGAAGCGGTGTATTTTTATCTGTGGCAATGCTTACAGAATGATCCTAATAACCAATTAGTCAAGTCCCATTGGATGGTTTTCTTACAATATCGCTCCTGTATGGTAACTCAAAGGGTCTATCAAAATGTCGGCCATCGGATCGATGCTGATTATGAAACCCTCTTCTACTATTTGCTGAATTTGCTTTCTACGGCAATCATTTTTTACGGTAATTTTCAGGATAACAAGACCAAACCGGGATTTTTTCGCTTAATCTTAGAAAAATGGACAGATAAAAAATTAAGAAATACTCTCTATAATTTCCTGCGAGGAGAGTATAAAACGATTGGCAGGACTAATCTCGGTATAGTCAGTCTTTTTAGTGCGAATAAAATTCAAAAAGTTTTACGAACATCGGGTATCTTTAACGAGAATCATCTGCTAATATTTAACTGTTTTCGAGAGGTTAAAAAAGCTTCTCTTAGATCATTGGATAAGTGGCAAGAGGAGGATTGGCAACAAGTAATCGATCGCCTACAGCAGTTACAACCGCAAGTTATTCTCACCGTTGAGGAAGTGCAAGCAAAACTCAATCAAATAGGGGAGATAATGCGTAATCATATCGATCCTCCTTACTCTAAATTTGAGCCTACTAATTATGACGATAATAGCAATTACTTTTGGGAAAATATCCCCAGCAAGAAGCCAAGTAAAGATTTACTACAACAGCAAGAAATCCAGGAAGATATTAATAAGTTATTAATCACTCTTGAGGATGAAGTTAAACAGATTGTATATTGTTACTATCATCAAAAGATGACGCAAGCACAGATCGCTAATCGATTGGGAGTTCACTCATCTACTATTAGTCGAGAAATAACCCAATTATGTAAAAAAATTTATCAGCTACTCTGTGCAAGGGAAGGCAAAGATTGTCCTATTTTGTTAAATGAGATTAAATTACAATCTCGGCAAAAACAAGAGATCGATGCTTATCTGGAATATTTTTGTCAGTCCTACTTAACTCAAATCTAATCTGTTAGGAGATACCATGAAAGTCAACCTCGATATTTTGCAACAAATTAACCCGAAATCCCTTTGGCTAACTTTTTCGGAAACAGAGATTAAACAAGCTCGATCGATTCTCGGTCAATACTCTAATCAAACCGCCAAAAATCAGGCTTTGATTAATTACTTAGTGCAAATATGCCTAAGCAATTGGCTGAAAGATAATCTTGATTGTTCCCTTCAAATAATACCTGAAAACCATCAGTATCTTTGGGAGTTTATTAACGGGTTTACTTGGCAAATTGAAGATAAAAAAGTTACCACTATTCCCAGTCAAGCGATTGACATTGAGGGATTGACAATAGAGCAAGAATGGGTTGATATTCCCGATTTAGCGGCCGATTTTTATCTAGGGGTGCAGGTAGATTTAGCAGAAAAATTTCTCAATATCTGGGGTTTTATATCCAGAAAAGATGTTAAAAGTCTCGCAAAATACGATCCAATTTACCATCAATATTATTTGGACAGTGAGCAAATAATTGATGATTTAGATATTCTTTGGCAGAGTTGTTTAGAGGGAGAGAGTGAAAAAGGAAAACTCGAATCTTTAGCAAACTTATCGCCAGCAACAGCAGAAAATTTAATTAAAAAGTTAGGTCAAGTTTCACCCTATTCTCCGAGATTAGATATTAGTTGTCAGCAGTGGTTAGCTTTGTTGAATAATCAACAATGGCGAGAAAAACTTTATCAGCAGCGTTTAGAGGTAATCCCCACCAAACTTAGTCAATGGTTGCAGGGAATTATTACCGAAAAATGGCAGGAAATCCTCAGCACTATCGACAATTATCGTCCAATTAATCCGGGTTTTTTGTTGGCTGCTGAAAAAATCAGCAGCCGAGAATCTCTGACAGATATTCAGCGAGAAATTAGACAACTGTATGCTAGTCAAAAAGAGGTGGAATTTTCGGAACATTTAACCCCAGAGGAAGCTTTAGCAAAACTGCAACATCAAACCCAAGATGAAACTATTCGCTGGCAAGCGGCCGAATATCTCTGGAATATCGATCCTCATTATCCTAATGCTGCTATCCGCAAAATGCTCGATGTGGGTAGTCAATTAATGGGTTATAAAATCGCTTTAATGGTGGGAGTTTTATCGACCAGTCACCAGAGAATTGCTGTCTTAATTCGTGCCTATGCCATGGACAATTTTGCCAAACTACCCCCCGGTTTATCTTTGCAAATTAGCGATGAAATAGGCCAATTAATCCCCAGTTTAGAAGCAATAGCAAGGGAGAAACCCTTAGATAGCTATCTACAGCTTTATTTTCTAGCTGATGCCGACGATCGCTTTAATGTTAACCTAAGTTTAGGGGACAGTAGCATTACCGAGCAGTTTAGGATTTAATAGAGATAGCAGAAAATGTCAAGGGTAAAGACATGAGCAGAGTTGTGATTCTGAAAATTGGTGATGGCAGTTTTGAAACGGGATTTTCCGTCACTCTAGAAATTCGTGACAATCATCTCTTGATAGCACCTTTTGCTGAGGGGAAATTAGTCCCGAGCCTTGACATTGCTGCCGCTTTGCAAAATTATCGTCGAGCTTATTATCATTGGGTAGAAAGTCAACCCAGTTTAGGAATTACCGTTCCTCATAGTATGATCACCCATGCAGCGGTAGGTGATCCTAGAGACAACCTCAGAAAAGCCACTCAAACTTTAAAAGATAGCTTAAATGAATGGCTAAATTCCAGTTCTCTGAGTTCGATACAAAATCGTATCTTGTTCCATATAGGTACTGAGTCAGAAGTAAGATTTTTTATCCAAACTACCCACTTTGATTTACAACAAATTCCCTGGGAGTGTTGGAATTTTTTACGGGATTGGTGGAATGATGTGGAAATTGCTCTTACTATCCAGAGAAATCCTCCGATAATTAACCTTACTCCTCCGATTCATGTTTTAGTAATTTTGGGTAATATTGACATCGAAAACGAGCATAATTCCCTGTGTTTATCCAGTTTGCAAACGGCACTAGGAAACCCAGATAAGGTTTATATACAAATATTAAGTCCCAGTTCAGAAGTTCCTCTTTCAACGATAAATATTCACAATGAGTTGATCAAAAATCCATGGGATATTGTAGTTTATTTAGGTCATAGTCAAACCAGTAGCGACGGACATGATGGAGTTTTTATCATTGATAATGATACGGCTTTATCTCCTGAACATAATTTAAGAAATTCCCTAGAAATAGCTGTTAAAAAAGGCTTAAAACTTGTTATCTGTAACTCCTGCGATGGGTTAGGTATTGGTCGTCAGTTGGCTAATATCGGAGTACCCCATATTATTGTTATGAAAGAACCCATCGCTGTGCGGGTTGCTTTGAGATTTCTAGAAGTTTTTCTTCCCAATTTTCTTGAACATAAATCCCTACAGGAATCCTTAACAAGCGCTCGACAAGAATTAAGATTACATGAATTTGAGAAGGATGCTGCTAGTTCTTCTTTACTGCCTCGTTTGATAGAAAATCCTGAAGAACCACCGTTAATTTTACCTTTACCCCCTGAAAATACGGAGGAAAATCACCAAAATAATGATGAGCAAAGTTGGCCTTTACGTCTATCTAGTCGCTGGAAACAAGCTCTGTTATTTATTTTAAGTCTTCTGGTAACTTTATCAGTTTTATATTGGGGAGGAGTATTTTCCGATGATGCTAGTAAATACCCAGAAATTAGCTTAGGTGAAGAAATATTATTAAAGACAAACCGACAAGATAACAGTATTGAACGGGGAAGACAAGCTTTTAAAAACAAAGAATATAAACAAGCAATTCAGCTTTTTAAAAAATCCCTCGATCGCTTGCCCAATAATCCAGAGATTCGCATCTATTATAATAACGCTCGTGCGGCTCATCAAGACAGAAATCCCTTAAAAATTGCCACCAGTGTTCCTATTGGTAATAATCCAGAAATAGCTCAAGAAATTTTACGAGGTATTGCTTTATTGCAACAGGAGTTAAATGATGAACAGGCCAACAACCCCGATTTTCACTTTCTACAGGTAGTGGTCGCTAATGATAATAATAGCCCCGTAGATGCCAAAGATCGAGCCGAAAAATTTGTTAAAGATCCGTCAATTATAGCAGTGGTTGGTCATAATGCTTCTGCTGCTAGTGAAGCGGCCAAAGATAGCTATGTACAAGGGAAAATTGTTGCCCTATCTCCCACCAGCTTTTCCCCGAAAATCTCCGGTAATGGCTATGTGTATAAGATGGTTCCCGATCTGGAAACTTTTGCCACAACCTTAAGTGAATACATCCGCAAACAAACTGACAAGCTAATTATCCAAAACCCCACTAATTTAATTTGTTACGATAATCGCTCTGGGGATAATTATAACTTCGCTCAAAAATATAGAAACATTCTTCTCGGTCAGCAGTTTCAAAAAGTCATTAAAGATGCAGATTTTGACTGCAATATCGAACCAAAAAATAATTTAGATCAAGAGAAAATTTATCAAAAAATCGCTCAATACCAAGTAAATATTCTCATGGTTGCTCCCTATATTGACGATCTGAAAAGAGCCGTCAGTATCTTTAAGCAACGTCCCGCACAACAGTTAAACTTAGTAACTTTAGGTTCACCCACTTTTCAAAGTTATCTCACCCTTGCAGAAGGTAAACAAGGAGTAGAAAATTTAGTTATCACCGTGCCTTGGTATGATCTCAAAAAAGATAATTATATCCACAGTTTTTGGCAAAATAAGATCAATGTTTGGCGCACTCCCATGGCCTACGATGCGACTAAAGTTATCCTCACCGCTTTGCGACAGTTATACCAACAAGGACAAAAATTCGCTCGAGAATCATTAAATCAAGTTTTAAGAAACGATTTTTCTATCGAAGGAATGACTGGCACTGTTACATTTGATCAGAATGGTGTCCGCAACATGAATAATAATCCTGATGATCGCCGCTACTTGATTCTACAGGTCAAAAATGGTCAATTTGTCCCCCTCGCTCCCATTAAATCTGCCGGTCCACTCTAAACCGGTGGTGATTCGGTAGTAGTGATGGCGGCTTAATCCTTTGCTTTGCTGTGCATTGTAGTCATGAATAAAATACCAAAGGGCTCCCCAACGTGATTCTCCATTTTTTTAGAGAAAGATAGACTCTCTCTCACCAGCCGAGAAATCCTTTGTTGAAAGGTATTATTTAATCTTTCAATAGGATTAGTTTGACCAGTTTCTTTTCCGACCGGTCGATGACGTTTACTAGGAATTACTGTCTTATAGG
>NZ_JASJFB010000042.1:0-3226 GCF_030065455.1 Microcystis sp. M53602_WE12
GGTGCAGCGCATTGTTGGGAGTCCATAAGTCTTTTGATCAGAGCATTACTCATGAGAATTGCTTTTTGGTGATCATTTTGTGCAATACTAATTACTTCTTCAGCATCTTCATCACTGATCATTTCAAATTGTTTCTGGCTTGGACATAAGCTATCATTCAAATCCCTTGGTTCAAACTTGTCTAATTCATCACCATAACTTCGTTTATTGATTTTTATTATTTCCTGTCCAATATCACTGAGCAAATACACAAATAATTTATTAATAAATTGTTCTCCGAATTTATTTGGATAAAAGGAATGAAAGCAGGTAAAATTTATTGCTGTTGTGAAATTGCGTATTACTTTTAACCTGCCCCTGCTAAAGACTCCGAATAAAATTGGAGCTGGTTTTCTATTTTCAATTTTGTACCAGGTCTTCCTTGTTTTTGTAAGATACCTCCCATGGTATCCCAATTTTTCGCCTTCTTTTATGTAATTTCGTATTTCAGAGTTGTCGTGATCTTTTACATCTAAACAATGGACTGGCTTATCCTCATTGTATAGTATATTAAAATCATGCTCAGTAAATACTGCTTTGCGGATTTGAGAGCTTTTTGTAATACACTTACAAATATTATTATCACTCAACTTCCGTTGCTCAATTTTTGATTTTTTTAACGCAAAAAATTCATTTGCGCCAGTAGCAATACCTCTCGTAAACGTACCGTATAGGGACAACTTACAGAAGCCATTTGGAGATACTTGTTCAGTGAACAATGATGAAATAATAGGTGTCCACTTTTTGTTGTATGGTAAATTCGATGGTTCGATTTCCCACTGATAGAATTTACTAATATCAGATATTTTATCTATTTCATCAATTTTTTTGATCTGTAAAATTTTAATGGTTTCTTTTTTTCCGTCATTTTTACAAAGAAGCACACAAACGGTTGTCGTTGCCTCTGGGAAAATTTCTTTTTCATTGGCAAAGATTATTATTTGCTTCAATAAATGATTTTCAAGGAGACTTTTTTTGATTTCTTTTCCGTAGCCAGTATTAAAAAATTCAAAAGGCATAATATACGCCAAGTTACCATTGATTTTAAGTTCTCTTAAAGACTTGACAAGGAATACGGAAGAGATATTAGAGTAACCGATAAGTTTCTTCCCTATTTTTTCTTCAATTTTTGGTAATATATCATGACGCTTAAGAAATTTCTGAAATCGCATATATGGTGGATTACAAATGATACCGTCAAATTTTTCAGTTTCAGCTTCGAGGTAATCACTATTGATAACTCTCAAATAAGGACTGTCACCATTACGATTGAGAAACTCAAATATATTTCTATCAATCTCATATCCAATGAAATGTACTTGATTACCTGAAGGTATTTTTATTGCTTCATCATAAAAAACGCCTAAGCCAAACGCTGGGTCTAATACTGTTTCTGGATTATCTTTTAAAACCCACTGTACCATGAGGCGAGCAACGCACATAGGTGTAAAAAACTGACCGTAATCCTTCCTATGATTAAGTGGAGTTTCAGCTATATATTTTAACTCACGCATTAATAACATCCCTTAGAAATATTTTATTATCAAGGTATCCCTTGCCGCCTGCAAAAGTGACATAAAAAAGCAGACGCCCCCTGTCTAATTCTTTCAGAGCCGATTTATGTTCAGGCATATCAATTTTTCCAATGACTTCTTTTCCAATTTGCACATTGATCTTGATCGTAGTTTTACCTTGATTTTTTACATCTCTTTCTATTGAAAAATTATTTCCATCATTGTTATCGTTTGAAACCAGTGCCAAAATATCTTTAAATGATATTATATATGCCTTGTCAAAAAATACTTGTAGATAAAAATGCTTGACATTATATTTCTGAATCCACCTGTTGACCAAGGCAACATCTTCAATTTTTGGGGTAATGCCCAAATAATCGCGTTTGTGCAGTATTTTTATATTTTCTTTGAGATTCTTCAGTAATTCAGTTAGATTTCTTAACTCTTTTGTTGATGACCATGACGGACAACGAAAGTCTAATTCTCTAAAGGTGTCATCTGTAGCATTTGACATTAGATTGTAAATTGTCTGGTTTTTTCGCCTTAATAGATCACCAAGGTCGGTATTGATTATGTCTTGTCTAATTTCTTCGCATTTTTTAATGGCCCGATCTTGTCTGTCCCGCATGAATGCCGCATATTTGTCTGCTAAAAAAGAACTTGATCTTACTTCAATCGCAGCCACAGCCTGCCTTATGTGCTGATCATTTTTAATGTCAATACTTCCATCCGGAAAGTCTCTGACCTTAAATATCAGTATATCTGGCCTCTTACCTATCGCATTAAGTTCACTCTGATATTCCATATAGAAATCAGCAAATCCATCATCACCTGCGGCTATGGATTCGGAACGCCCATATTTAACAGCAAAATAATCACCAGAATATTCATTGACTGCCTTAAAGACGATTGTTTCAGCCCAATCACCCTGTTCCTTGTTCGTGAGAAATTCGGAGTTAGCCATTGTTGGGGGCTTTCCAGTCATTTGTATTTCAGTATCAATCTCAAGTGGTGATTGCTTTATCAGGTTCAGAATATCATCTTTGTACATGAATTCTCCTTCTTGTTCAGCCCAGCCATCAATTATACCGCTCCCTGCGATCGAGCAACCCCCTCTATATTAGAACTCTTGCATAGATCCAACACCACTAAATAAAACCCTATACGACACCGTGCGGTTTAATCACCTCAATTTGGGGATAATTACCCCACAGAGGGGTCTAGCATTCCACTCAAGACGTGAAGACGACAATACCAAGCAATTGAGGCGGAATATCTCCCCATCTCCCCAAATCCCCCCGCAACGCGCACGAAGTGGTCTCCCCCCGCAACGCCCAGCAACTGGTCTCCCGAAAAAATTTTAGATTTTCTTAAGATCGACCTGAAAAACATTGGCTATTTTTTCCAATATAGTGTAAGTTAAGAAAAGTAAAGATTTCTCACAATTCTTCCACACATCTGCTCGCCTGCTCAGATGGATGGAGGAGAGAGCGCGGAATCTTAGCAATAATATACATTTTTCGGAGAAAACCCCCATGACCATTGCTGTCGGACGCGCCCCAGAAAGAGGGCTGTTTGATGCTCTCGATGACTGGCTCAAAAGAGACCGTTTCGTCTTCATCGGTTGGTCTGGTTTACTACTCTTCCCCTGCGCCTTCATGGCCCTAGGTGGA
>NZ_JASJFB010000719.1:0-5538 GCF_030065455.1 Microcystis sp. M53602_WE12
GGCGGTTTTTAGCTGAAAACTGCCTTCATTTTTGACCCGGCCATTCTCCACAGAAAGACCAAAAAATAATTTTCCGTCTCCCTGTTCATTCCATCCCAAAAAGTCTTGATATTTCCAATCGGGGAGGGGTTGGTAGGGGGCAATTTTTTGACCGAAATAACCCTCAACAGTGCTGCGGAATTTTTCTACTCCCCATTCTTCGAGGATATATTTCATTCTGGCATGACGACGATCGCCGCGATCTCCGTAATCTCTTTGGGTTGCCACGATCGCTTTTACCAGATCGTACACATTTTCTTTGTCCACATAACCGATCGCATCGGCCATTCTGGGGAAAGTTTCTTCCTTATTGTGGGTCCTTCCCAGTCCACCCCCGGCAAGGATGTTAAAACCCTGTAATTCCCCGTTTGCGTCGGTAATCACCACCAAACCGAGGTCATTGGTGTAGATATCGATGGAGTTGTCTCCCGGCACGGTGACACCGATCTTGAACTTACGGGGCATATAATGTTGACCGTAGATCGGTTCGATGGGATCGTTTTTGTTAATCCCATTTGTATCTTTTTGTCTCGCGGTCTTGACTTCCGGCGCTTCTTCTGCACTGATAACTTTTTCGCCATCGAGCCAAATTTCGTAGTAGGCTCCAGTTTGGGGAGTGAGCAAATCGGCGATATTATTGGCATATTCCCAAGCATAGCCGTATTCGGGGCGATTTTTGTAGGGGGCTGGCGGTGCAGTGACATTGCGGTTAACATCACCACAGGCCGCTAAAGTGGATCCCATACTGCGGATAATTTCCCCGAGGGTAGCTTTGAGATTTTTCTTTAAAATGCCGTGTAATTGGAAGCCTTGGCGGGTTGTCACCCGTAAAGTGCCGTTACCGTAGCGATCGGACAAACTATCGAGGGTAAGATATAGTTGCGCGGGAATAAAACCCCCCGGACTGCGGGTACGCAACATCATTTGATAGTCTTTTTCTTGACCTTTGGCTCTATTGTCGCGATTATCCTGTTGATAGGAACCGTGAAACTTGAGGATCTGCACCGCCGCATCGGTAAAATGGGTTGTATCTTCGAGGAGTTCACTGGCCAAAGGTTCTCGTAGATAATTACTGCGTTCTTTGATACCTTCGACTTTAGAAACCTTGGCGGTAGGAGAAATAGGAGTTGTAACCATCGTCTAACAGCACGATAACCTGTGGATAGGTCTTAGGAATAGGAATTTAGACAAGCTCGATCGATCCTAAGAAGTTTTACTAACATGATCTCTAGAGTTCGTTCCAGACTCTGAGGTTAACAGTAGCGATCGAGACATCAATTCTATCTTAGCTTCTTACTGTCCCTCGCGAACGCCATCTACCGATCGAGTTTTTATGACCAATTCTCCCAACATTAAAACGGTTATTAGTCAAGAACCCTACATTATTCTTAACAATCAGGGAGAATTTCTCCCTTCTATTAATCTGAGTCGTCCTAATTATAAATTGGGGCGGGATGGTCAACAGGTGGATTTAGTTGTTCCCCAACACTGGACGGTGGTGAGTCGAGTACAAGCTTGTTTTCGTCGTCAGGGAGATGATTACTATATCTACGATGGAGACGGGACTAATCCTAGTTCCAATCAACTTTTTATCAACAATCGCGTGATTACTCCCAAAGAGGGCTATCTTTTACAAAATGGGGATGAGATTCATATCGGTCAAGATGTCAAAAATTCGGTCAAGATTACCTATTATCATCCTAACCAACAGGTAAAAAGCCCACCTTTAGCTTTTAAATCGGTTTCCCTAAGCAATCGCAGTGTAGTTTTAGGACGAGATAATACCGCGACTGTGGTTTTAGACGCGCCGACAATTTCCCGACAACACGCGATTATCGATAGCGATAACCAGAATCGTTATATTCTCTACGACAAAAGCACCAATGGAGTCTTTATCGACGGAGAAAAAGTATCGGGTAGTGCCATTTTAACTAACGGTTGTACGGTGAGAATCGGCCCCTATAGTTTTCGGTTGCAGGGAGATGACTTAGTTTTATTAGATACGGGGGATAATATCCGTCTGGATGCCGAAGATATCGTCAGGATGGTGCGGGATAAAAAGAAACAACCTTTGATAATTCTCAATCATATCTCCTTACCGATCGAACCGAGTCAATTAGTGGCGATTGTCGGGGGAAGTGGTGCGGGAAAATCGACTTTCTTAAAGACTTTATTAGGAATTGAACCCACCACCTCGGGAACTGTTTATCTGAATGGGGAAGACCTCCGCCAGAATTTTAATATCTATCGCACCCAAATCGGTTATGTTCCCCAATACGATATCGTTCACAGGGATTTAACTGTGGGAGAAGTGTTGTATTATGCTTCTAAATTAAGGCTACCTCCGGATCTTAATTGCCAAGAAGTGATCGAGAAAACCCTGGAGCAGGTGGAATTGTTAGAAAGAAGAAATACTTTAGTCAAAGACTTAAGCGGTGGTCAATTAAAAAGGGTAAGTATTGCGGTAGAATTATTAGCCAATCCCAAATTATTCTTTTTAGATGAACCCACCTCGGGATTAGACCCCGGTTTAGATAAAAAGATGATGGAATTGCTGGCAAAATTGGCCAAAGAAGGCAGAACAATTCTCCTAGTCACCCATGCTACTAATAATATCAATCTCTGCGATCGATTAGTTTTTCTCGGTCAAGGGGGCAATTTATGTTATTTTGGTTCTCCGGGGGAGGCCTTAAATTTTTTCTCTTTACCTCAGGGGGATTTTGCCGATATTTATATTCATCTGGAAACTAGCGAAAAAGTTGAGCAAGAATGTCAACGTTTCCAACAATCCGACTACTACAAAAATAATATTGAAGCAAGAATCGGTAAAATATTTCAGCAAAATAATAGTAAACCGCAACAGGTTCAACAATCTTTTTGGCAACAACTACAGGTCTTATGTCAACGGTATAGCAAGTTAATTATCCGTGATCAATTTAGTTTAATTTTATACCTATTAACCGCCCCGATCGGAATTTTTTTAATGGCCATGGTTTTAGGGGACAAAGATCCTTTATTTTTGGGAGATAATGCTGGGACTGAAGATGCTATCGAATCGGCAACTTTAGCCTTAAAAACTCTCTTTGTTTTTACCTGCGCGGAATTGTGGGTAGGTTTTGCCTGTTCCCTACAGGAAATTGTCAAAGAATCAGCCATTTATCAGCGAGAAAGATTAGTTAATCTGGGATTATTACCCTATTTATTCTCGAAAATTCTGGTTTTAGCAGCCTTAGCTTTTCTGCAAACAATTGTAATTACCTGCGTGATATTTTGGGGATTTACTGACCCGCAACCAGAATTAATGACCTGGTTAATTGGCTGTTTTATTACCACATTTTTAACTATATTTGCGGCAATTAATCTCGGTTTATTAATTTCTGCTGGCGTTAGTAATATCACTCAAGCAAATAGCGCATTACCTTTAATTTTAATTCCTCAGATTATCTTTGCTGGGGTATTATTTAACTTAGAAGGTCTGGGAAAATATCTATCATGGTTGATGATTAGTCGCTGGTCGATTGGTGCCTACGGGGTATTAGTAGAGGTGGAAGCTATGATTGCAGAAGCGAAAGAAAAAAATGACTTTAATATCCCTTTACCCTTTGAGGATACCAATCAAGTTTATCAATTATCTATCAATAATTTGTTATTGAATTGGGGAGTTTTAATTCTTCATTCCCTTATTTATTTTCTCCTTACCTATTGGTTGCAAAAAAGAAAAGATATTTTATGATCTGAATGATATAGCGGTTCTCACACTTGGGTGTGACAGTTAAACCTTTGCTGATTAGGCTTTTCAACATCGATAATGTACCTCTTGCGAACAGGAAACGCTATAAATTATGAATGATAAATTATGAATGAAAACTGAAAACTGATCACTGATCACTGATCACTGATCACTGATAACTGACTCCTAACCCTACTTAATTTAACTTCAGATTAAGAGCGATCGGACATTCCACTTTCGTTCCCCCTAAACCACAGTAACCGCCGGGATTTTTCGCTAAATATTGCTGATGATAAACTTCAGCATAATAAAATTCAGGTGCGTCGAGAATTTCCGTGGTAATCTGACCGTAGTTCGCTTTATTGAGGGCTTCTTGGTAGATCGATCGGGATTTTTCCGCTAATTCCTTTTGCTGGGGACTATAGGTATAGATACCCGATCGATACTGAGTCCCCGTATCATTACCCTGACGCATTCCCTGGGTGGGATTATGACTTTCCCAGAAAACCTTTAACAGTTGTTCGTAGGAAATCACACTGGGATCATAGACCACTAAGACCACTTCATTATGCCCAGTCATGCCGGTACACACTTCCTGATAGGTGGGATTAGGGGTGATACCAGCCGCATAACCTACGGCCGTGGTGTAAACACCTTCTAATTGCCAAAATTTACGCTCTGCTCCCCAAAAACAGCCTAAACCAAACATTGAGGTTTCCATACCGCCAGGGAAGGGGGGCTGCAAAGAATGACCGTTAACGTAGTGGGTGCTAGGTACGGGCATTTTTTCCGATCGCCCGGGTAGGGCCTCCCTTACGGTGGGCAAAGTTAATTTTTTTCCGAATCCGAATAACACCATAATAAGAATTTGTCCAGAAAGTTTTACCTTACTTTACATTGTCGCTTAATTTTGGCGATTTCAGTGATCGGTGATCAGAACTGAGGCCGCAGCTCAATTTTTGTCAATCTACTGAGTTGGGATTTTGAAAGGGAAACTCTCCGCTAAAACTGGGCGTTATTTCCGATTTTATCACTCAATCCCAATCTTTAGGGGGTTCTACTCCCCAAACCCCGGAGCGCATTAGTTTTTCGGTGCGATGCTTACAGGCATCTGTTCATACACTTGTACCAGTTTAGGCGTTGCTGAATCAAGGTATGAATGCCAACTTTGCATCAGATGCAAAAGTTAGTTTGGCTCTAGGTTTTAAAAATACCAGAAAAGAAGATTCATATCTCAAATCAGCAACGCCTAAATCCGACATTCCGCACATCTTCATATACTTTTATGTATTTTTATAGCAGTTTTCATCAGAATGAGGTATGGGCAAGGGGCTTAAGCCCTTTGTTGGCAAAACTTGTCGATACCTCAGTAACGTGAAAAGTGCTATACATTCCCCAAGATGTTTTGACAAAAAACCTTCATTGTAGAAACTACTATTGAGAACATTTTCAATAATTGATTTTTTCTGAGAAAAAAATTTACAATTCTTCACCTTGATAAAAATCCATCATTGTAGCTATAATCCTTACTGGTAAGGGGTGGTCAGAAATATATTAGTAAAAATTATCAATTGAATGTTAAGAAGTGCGGAAAGTGGGTATATAAAGGTTCTCACGCCTGTGTGGCACACTTAAACCTTTGCTAATTAAGCTTTTCAACATTAATAATGTACCTCGTGCGAACAGGAAACGCTATAGTCCGATATTAGACCTCTTGCATAATTTTTTTATTTTATAATATAAGGTTTTAAGCAGAGATACCGGTCGTA
>NZ_JASJFB010000230.1:0-9626 GCF_030065455.1 Microcystis sp. M53602_WE12
CGAGATATGTAAAAGAACAAGATAAAGAATACCTGCAGCTACACCAAAATCTACAATTGAGTCTATTTTGATTCTGATACCCCGTCCGCTTGCGGCGGGGTAGTTCATTTTATTTTTCCATCAGTATAGCGCAAAATACGTCTGATAGCATTTACAATGAGGCATATATAATCTGTGCTGATTCTAAAATGTTTTTACATCTTAGCCAGTTATCACTCCGTTTGAGTGCTGCTTTCACAATTAAATCTACTTTTCGGTTGAAAATTGCTTGCAGTTCATCTCGCATTTGTAGGGTTTCGGTTAAACCTCGTTTAGCAGTTGGGAAAAAGGTAATTAAAATATCAATATCGCTATCTGAACGGAAATCTTCGCGTAAAACTGAACCAAATAATGCCAACTCGGTGACTTGCCACTTTTGACAAAATCCTTTAATTTGTTCCATTGGTAGATTTATTTTTGTGTTCATCAGATTAGGTTTACTCCCAAGCTTTCTAGTTGTTGGTTTATCCAAGCGGTTGCCGTTTCTTCGTCGGTTTCTATTGCTTTTTCTACTCCTATTTTAGCAATTTCTAAGAGTTGTTTGGATTTTGCTTTAATATCAAAGCTATCTTGTACTTTTTTGCTGATTTCTCCTTGAAGATTATAATCTAATATAGGAATTCTAAGGTCAGATACTTCATTCAAGTTTAGATTGGTTTGCAAACCCTGACGAGCATACTTGGAAACGTATATTTTGCCTATTTCAGAGTTAAAAAAGACAATTAAATAGAGTCTTTTAACTTGAGCTTCGTCAAACCTTAAAATAGAAACAGCTTGATTAATATTGGCTTCAAAATCATGATCAAAAATAGCACATCTTCCTACCGTACCAGCGATTGAAAAAAGTACATCATTTTTCTTGACTTTTGTTTTTTTCAAGGTGAGATCATGAACATATCTTTTAATAAAAATAAAGTTATTTGTGTCAACTTCTCCATCTTTGAGATCAACTGCTCTTATAAAAGGAATGCCATCATCTTCATCTGTATAATCATCACCACCCGCTTTAGGAGTTGCACCACTAGAAACAGGGTAATTAATTAAATCACGAATTTTTATCAATTTGAAATCCTTAAAATAATTATCAATTTCATCATATTTCGGTTGATAATACTCAGCATCCAAGCGTCCAGAAGACAAAAAAGACTCAGAAAAACTTTTAACTGCGATGCTTTCTTCGGTGGGTTGCCAATCTTTTAAACCAAGTTCTGTTAATAGTAAATCTTCAGCTTGTTGGTAGATTATTTTACTTTTTTTCACTTCTATAGATGATTGATTGACTAACCGTTCTATTATTTTCTGAAAGTAATCAGACAGAACGGGAAAAAGAATATTTTTTAAGTAGTAAGGTGCTACTTCAGGCTGTACGCCTCCATACATCCCCTTGTTAATTTGCTCTTTTCCATAAATAGTATTTAGAAAAACTGCTAGAAATGACTGGTTAATTATTTTGTTTCTTAAGATCAAAACGTGAGATGATGCAATCGCTTGTATTTCCTCATTAAAAATTAAAGTATCTCCAAAATTTGCACCAGTTCTTGTGATCAGAATATCATTTTTTTTTATTTCATTCTTAGATAATTTTTCCGCATCTTCTAGAGATATATATACCTGATTCGATAAATCGACTCTTAACGGACGTAAGTTTTGAGTTCTAAAAAACAAGACTCCTGATAAATCATCTTCTACATACTCTCGCTTAATTTCTGTTGGATGAATAATTATAGGTTGTGTTTCACTCAGTCTCATAGATTGGGGTAATTCATTAATTTTGTCCTCAATCTGAAAGTATTTTCTTTTAAAAAACTCACTATCAAATCGAAAATTAATATTATGCTCAAGTACCTGAATAAATGAAATTTCTGTTGCTTCCAACCTATCCATTAACTGCTGATATTTAACCGCATCAAAAGCTCCCCCCCTGTCCCCCTTATTAAGGGGGGTGGCGTTAGCCGGGGGGATCTCAAAAAAACTTAAATTCTCCTTTTTAGCAAACTCAATAAAAGCCTCAGCGATACCATCTTCCGTTAATCCATCATGATTAAAAAGATCATGATCCACAATCCAATGATTATGTTTATCTAAGAGAAAATCCCCCGAATCATCAGACCCTTTAACATAAACTTTTTCTCCAGAATTATCCTTGCCTGACTTCTGCATCGTCGCAAAAAAGATATTATAATCATCCTGACGAGGACAAAGTGCGCCTATTTTGGGATCATCATTCCATTTTTGCACCAATAACACCGAGGTTTTTGTTCCTGTATGGGGTTTAAAAGTATTACCATGTAATCCCACCACTGCCAAAATTCGACATCTTTCGGCAATAAAATCCCGAATATTCTTATCAGAAGAATTATTAAAGCGTCCTTGGGGTAAAACTATCGCCATTCTTCCCCCCGGTTTCAAAAAGTCTAGATTGCGCTCAATAAATAAAATATCGCGTCCTACCTTAGTTTCCCATTTACCGTTAGGCTTTTTTGCTAAGTCATAACGAGCAATCATGCGCGTTTCTTTGATATCACCCGCAAAAGGTGGATTTGCCATCAAAATATCGAATTGAAACTCCCTATAGTCTGGACTTCCCTTTGGACGCAGTTTTTTCAAGCGTCTGAAACCTTCATGATAAACATCATCCCATTCTTCCTGTTGCGTCACCTCATCCCATAATTCATAATCTAGAGTGTTTAAATGTAGTACGTTTGTTTGTCCATCTCCAGCAATCAGATTGAGGGTTCGTGCTACCCTTACCGCTTTTTCATCAAAATCAATAGCAAACACCTTTTCTTCCACATATTCCTTACAACGGGGTGGCTTTTCTTCCAATGAAAATAAATGACTTACTTCTAATCCCTCATCCTCTAGAATCTGCCGCCAAACATGAAAGATTGTATGTACTGGAAACCCCGAGGAACCGGCTGCAGTATCAATCATATATTCATCTTCTTGGGGGTTAAGCATCTTCACACACATATCAATCACATAACGAGGGGTGAAAAACTGTCCTTTTTCCCCTTTACTGCTTTGATTGATTAAATACTCAAATGCTTCATCAATTACATCCAAATTGGAGTTAAATAGCTTCACATTTTCTAAGGATGACACACAAACCGATAAGTGAGAAGGTGTGAGACTAATCTTGGCATCCTCACTAAATACCCCTGGCCATTTTTTCTTAGCTTTGTCAAAAAGATCCTGAATTTTTGTTTTTAATGCGCTTTCTGTTTGTCCTGTATTACGAAACTCCAGAGAACGAGTAGAACGTCGATTCCCCTGTCCAGAATACCATTCATCATAGAGCTTGGCAAAAATCAGTTTAAATAATTCCTCAAAGACATCTACCCCCGCATTTGCTAATACCTCATCTTCCATTTCTTCGATTAGCGTTTTCAGAGATTTATTTTCTTTGACTAACTTATCATTGGCGATTAAATCATCTAAAGTGAACTTAATCTGGAGAATATCTGCTAGGGTTTGATTAGAGTTAGGGATATCTGGAATATCTTCAAAATAATTGGGATCTTTGCGTTGATAATAGGAAATCTGATCGCCATTCGTCCAGACAGCCATCGGCGAACCTGTGCCGTTACAATAGGAACGTAGTTGTGCTTTTCCTTCCTTGAGTTTGGGTTTTTTTACCTCTACCAAAATATAAACTGTGTTCAGGCGATCTTTGTCCATCACCGCAATATCTGCTCGTTTTACCTCTCTGCCAAAATTCACCCCATACTCCACCTGAATGCGACTGAGAGGATAATGTAAGCGATCGCTTAAAACCCTTAAATATAATTGTCTAATCGCTTCTTCTGGGGTAAGTTTAATCTCTTTTTTCCGTACTAAGCAAATTGTATAGGGAGCTTCCCCATTTTTCGTCTTTTTAAGCGTAATTGCCTGCTCTAATTGCTCAATTTCCGTCGGTGTAAACTGGGACAACTTATAACTTGAGTCTTTGAGAATATCAGCTAATTTCATGGGTTAAAGATGATAGAGATAAATAAAAATTTTTATACCAAGCATTGAAAGTAATCCCAGCCTTGACAAATTGAGTTAAGTAATCTATTTATGCAAGACTTTTCCCTGTACCAGCCAGTAGGCATGACTTGAAATCATTGTATTCTTGGCTACTAACTTAAGTTAAAGGTATATGGGGACTTAACTTTTCTATTGGATCAAATTTTTTAAGATTCTTTCGATGTTCGCGGTTTCTCATCTCGGCAAAAGCGATCAAACAGCGATCGCATTTGACGCAGCTTTGCCGTGGCAATTGTCCGTGACTCAATATCTGTAATAATCTAATAAAGCCCTTGTAAACCTTCTTTAAGCTCTGGGTTTTCGTCTTGATCGAGATGCACAAAATCGCCCTTAGATGAGAATTAGTTTACAAAAATTTACATTTGGAGATAAGGAGCAATGAGTCAAGTTTCCGGTACAGATGTTCCCGATTTGGGTCGTCGTCAATTTATGAACCTGTTGACCTTTGGTACAATTACCGGAGTAGCAGCGGGGGCTTTGTATCCGATTGTTAAGTATTTTATTCCCCCCTCGGCCGGTGGTACGGGTGGCGGTGTCACCGCTAAAGATGCCCTCGGTAATGATGTGATTGTCAGTCAATTTCTGGGAAGCCATAACCCTGGCGATCGCACCTTAGCCCAAGGCTTAAAAGGCGACCCCACCTATTTAGTCGTCCAAGAGGACAAAACCCTGGCCAACTACGGAATTAACGCCGTCTGCACCCACTTAGGTTGTGTGGTGCCTTGGAATGCCAGCGAAGAAAAATTCATGTGTCCTTGCCACGGTTCCCAGTACAATGCCGAAGGAAAAGTAGTTCGCGGTCCAGCGCCTCTATCCTTAGCCCTCGCCCATGCCAACGTCACCGATAATGATAAAGTCGTCTTCTCCACTTGGACGGAAACCGACTTCCGCACCGGCGAAGAACCCTGGTGGTCCTAGATTATTCAATGTGACGAGATTTGGAATTATTCAACCGATAGAGATGAGAACATTCAACTTTTTAAGCTTCCCGCAAGTCCACAGACAGGCCCTAGTGAAAGCCGTCCTCGTGGCGATCGCTACCGTTTCCCTACTCCTAACCAGCGATGTCATTAACCCCCAATCTGCCCAAGCATATCCTTTTTGGGCGCAACAAACCGCCCCGGAAACCCCCAGAGAGGCCACAGGTCGGATTGTCTGCGCGAACTGCCATTTAGCCCAAAAACCCGCCGAAATTGAAATCCCCCACTCGGTATTACCCGATAGCGTCTTTGAAGCAGTGGTAAAAATCCCCTACGATCCCGCCAGTCAACAGGTGTTAGGAGACGGATCGAAGGGGGGTTTAAACGTCGGTGCAGTCTTAATGCTACCGGATGGTTTTAAAATCGCGCCCCCCGATCGCATTCCCGAAGAAATGCAGGAAAAACTCGGTGGAGTCTATTTCCAATCCTACAAAGAAGGTCAAGATAACGTGGTTATCGTCGGCCCCTTACCCGGTGATCAATACAAAGAAATCGTTTTCCCCGTCCTGGCCCCCGATCCTAGCCAAAATAAAGGTATTCACTTCGGTAAATATGCTGTGCATTTAGGGGCCAATCGTGGTCGCGGTCAAGTGTACCCCACCGGTGAACCCAGCAATAATAACGCCTTCAAAGCTTCTACCGCAGGTACAATTAGCCAGATCAGCAAAACCGAAGCCGGTGGTTATGAAGTCACCATCACTTCTGAAGCTGGCCCCGTGGTGGAAAATATTCCCGCAGGTCCTGAGTTAATCGTCTCGGAAGGTCAAGTGATCGAAGTGGGACAATTTTTAACCAGTAACCCCAATGTTGGCGGTTTTGGTCAAAAAGAGACGGAAGTTGTCCTACAAAATCCCGGCCGGATCAAAGGATTAGTTTTATTCCTCGGTGGTATTATGCTCTGCCAAATCCTCTTAGTTATTAAGAAAAAACAAGTGGAAACAGTACAAGCGGCCGAAATGAATTTCTAATCGTAATATTTCGGTTATTTTTGCTAGAAAGCGGGTTATTTGCCCGCTTTTTAGCTTTGAGTCAGGAAAACGCTCACCCCTCGCTGCCGTCTGATACAATCGGTTCAGCTTAACCGATAAGTGTCAATTTTTTATGAATCAGTCGCTTGTTCCAGTCATTCTCGCCGGGGGTAAAGGGGAACGTTTTTGGCCCCTCAGTCGTCTAGCGCGTCCGAAACAGTTTCTCTGTCTTGATGGTAGTGGTCGCAGTCTTTTACAAGCAACGGCCGATCGTCTATTATCTTTAGGGGCAGGTTGGGAAAATCTCTGGGTAATTACCGCTAGTGCGATCGCTGATGGTGTCCGCGAACAACTGCCCGATTTACCGGAGAGTAACCTATTAGTGGAACCGGTGGGCAAGGATACGGCCCCGGCTGTGACTTGGGCGACTTTAGAAGTGATAAAACGTTATGGTAAGGAAGTGGCGATCGGTTTTTTTCCTGCCGATCATTATATTGGTAATCAAGAGGCTTATATTAACACTTTAAAAGCGGCCGTAGAAGTGGCCGTCAGCCAAAAAGCGATCGTTACTTTAGGAATTAAACCCGATTATCCCTCCACCGGTTACGGTTATATTGAACAGGGAGAAAATCAGGGCGAATTTAATGGTTTACCCGTCTATAAAGTGAGTCGTTTTACGGAAAAACCTGATCGCACCACGGCCGAAAAATTCCTAGAAACGGGACTTTTTAGCTGGAATAGCGGAATGTTTATCTTTCAGGGACAAGTGGTTTTAGAGGAGCTAAAAACCCACGCTAATAATATTTTACAACCTCTGATCGATCGGGGCATCGCTGCCTATGAGGATTTAGAGAAAAAAAGTATCGATTATGCTTTGATGGAAAAAACCCAACTCGCTTACGTTTTACCCGCTAATTTCGGTTGGGATGATCTGGGAGATTGGAATTCTCTGGAAAGATTACTAGAAGCAAAGGGCAAAAATATTGAACTGGCCAATCATGTCGGTTTGGATACGGAAGGCTCTATTATCTATGCTAGTGATGAGGAAGAAGTGATCGTTACTATTGGTTTAAAAGATCTGGTAATTGTTCGCGACGGTAAAGCAACTCTCGTTGTCCACAAAGATCGTACCCAAGATATTAAACAAGTTCTCAAGCAATTACAAACCGATCCCAAATTGGAGAAATTGTTATAGGATCGATAAGTACCTAAGCAAAATTAATTAAGTAGTCGGACATAAATTCTGTTGTCTATCTTAAGAAATGTAAATTGCCGCAATTCTTACTGACTACTGACTTGAAAGTGGCAAGTGGGGAGAATACACAAAAGCTGTCTCCTGTCTCCTGTCTCCTTACCCCACAGTTAACTTTACTTTTGTCCAACTACTTAATACCGTGTTCTCACTCCCCCAAACCAGTCAAAGACAAAAAGAAATCCTTGAGATAGTTCTCGGCAACGGTTGGGACTATATGCGCGGGGTTTTAACCCTAGGAAAAACAGAAAATCCCCAGATTCCCACCCCAGAAGTTCTCAAAAAAATCCTTGTGGAATTGGGGCCTTTTTATGTCAAATTGGGACAGTTACTTAGTACCCGTCCCGATCTGCTACCTGCTAATTATATCGAGGCTTTAACTGCCCTACAAGCGCAAGTTCCTCCCGTTGCTTGGACGGATATAGAAATAGTCATCACCGAACAGTTAGCCAAACCGATCGAAGAGGTATTTAAGTATATTAATCCCCAACCGATTGCCGCAGGATCAATCGGGCAAATTCATCGGGCAACTTTATTATCTGGGGAGGAAGTAGCGATTAAAGTCTTGCGTCCTGGAATCGAAAAAATTGTTGCCCAAGATAGTGCCTTAATTAAGGTAATTGCTGATTTAGTTGCCCTCACAGAATTTGGTCAAAGTTACGACGTTGTTGACTTAGCAGAGGAGTTTATTAAAGCAGTCAATGCGGAATTAGATTTTACCCAAGAAGGTCATTATACTGACCAATTACGCTATAATTTAACCCAGAGTCGGTGGTCAGAACCCAAACAGTTAGTTATTCCTAAAATTTATTGGCACTTAACTAATTCCAGGCTATTAGTGTTAGAATGGTTAGAAGGAAAACAAATTTTAGAGGCCGATGTTTCTAGACCAGCAACTGAGCAAGCAATTTCCCAAAGAAAAACCGAAATAACTCGGATTTTGTTTCGGTCATTTTTTCAACAAATTTATATTGATGGCTTCTTTCATGCCGATCCCCATCCGGGTAATATTTTCTATCTTGATGATGGTAGAGTGGCTTTAATTGACTGTGGCATGGTGGGCAGATTAGACCCACAAACTCAACAAATTTTAACAGAATTGTTATTGGCAATTGTTGACTTAGATGCCAAAAGATGCAGTCAACTAACTATTAAACTATCCGAGTCAGTCGTGCCGATTACTTTAGTACAATTAGAGGTGGATTATGAGCGGATGTTGCGAAAATATTATAACCTCAATTTAAATCAAATTAACTTTAGTGAGGTGGTTTATGAACTTTTGCAAATTGCCCGTCGCAATAGAATTAAACTTCCGGGTAATTTAGGTTTATTTGCCAAAAGTCTCGCTAATCTAGAAGGAACTGCCCGAAAATTTAATCCTGATATTAATATCCTAGAAGAAGTCAAACCGCTATTAACTAATATTCTTGAACAACAGTTAATCGGTAGCACTCCCCTACAAACTGCCCTAAGAACAGTTTTAGACTTGAAATCTTTTTCCCTGAAATCTCCCCGTCAAATCGAAGTTTTACTAGATGGTTTAACCTCGGAAACTTTAAATGTTAATCTGAAAATTCGCGACTTAGATAATCTCCGTCGCAGTTTAGATAATTCCGCCAATCGACTAGCTTTTAGTGTGATTATTGGTTCCTTAATTATCGGGGCTGCTATTGTTACGGCCAGCACCCAATCTCGGCAATTAACTATTATTAGTACCGTATTATTTGCTACAGCTAGTTTTATCGGTTTATGGTTAGTTGTCGGTATCCTGCGATCAGGAAGATTGCGCTAGAAATTATCGCCATTAAATTAAGATTTGTTGTTGTAAAAATTTCGCCCACCGACTGGCTAATTCAACTTCAGTAAAGGGAATTCTTTCAGGCGATCGCTCTTTAAAAATAAATTCTAGGCAAGGGGAACCTTGGGGGGGAAGAGCATCTAAATCCACCACTTGATTATTAACTAACAGACGGATTTCTTTGACCTCCTCTAGGGAAAAAGTTTGTAAATTTATGACTCCCTTACGAGTTGGCTTTCCCCAAGTGATAATTTTATCTTTTTGACCTAAGACAGAATATATATCATACTTAGCTCGCTCGAAGTTTTCCGCCCATGATCGATAGATTTCCACTTTTTGGTATTCATTCCAACCACTCCAAGCCAACCAAATAAATAGAATTAATAAAGGTGTCCACAATAACCCGCGTTCCATAAACTATCGCCCCAAAATTCTGGTCAATTAATCCTATTTTATGCTAAGTGGGTGGGTGGAATTAAATATAAGATGAACGTAGGTTGGGTTGAAGCATGAAACCCAACGCCCGATTATGTTACGCTACCGCTAACCCATCCTAC
>NZ_JASJFB010000587.1:0-3595 GCF_030065455.1 Microcystis sp. M53602_WE12
CAGGGGGTCAATTACCTAATTTTCAGGGAAAAAGTACCTGAATTTTCCCCCCAATCACTCCAAAGGTCGGCACTTTTTGAGGGAAAACAAGTCTAAAAACCCTATCCAACAAGGTTTTTAGATTTATTCAGCAAACCCTAAGTAGAGGGAACGGAAAAATATCTATAATTAATTCTGTCTGGATACTTACAGCGTTTCCCTAAAGATGAAGTCTAACCTAATTCCGCAACTGACTTTACAAAACGAAAACTTCCTACCTCACCATTAAGATAACTGCTATATCGGTGACTCTTAAATTAGTACAAATATATGAACAACCGCGTGTAAGCATCCCACCGAAAAACTAATGCGCTCCGGGGTTTGGGGGGTAGAACCCCCCAAAAACTTGGCTTGAATGATAAAATCAGAAATAACGCCCAACTCTTAACGCCAAATAGACTAATCTTGAAATTGTCTAGCATGAAATTGAGCGTAACGACCATTAAGATTTAATAACTCCTCGTGATTACCCACCTCGATAATTTCACCCTTTTCTAAGACTAAAATACGGTTAGCTTTTCTGACAGTTGCTAATCGGTGAGCAATAACAAATACCGTGCGCTCCGTCATAATTCTTTCTAAAGCTTCCTGCACTAAAGCTTCCGATTCCGAATCGAGCGCTGAAGTTGCTTCATCTAAGATTAAAATCCTCGGATTAGATAAAACTGCTCGCGCAATGGCGATTCTTTGTCTTTGTCCACCCGATAAATTAACACCCCTTTCTCCCACATAGGTATAGTAACCCTGGGAAAGTTCACTGATAAATTGATGAGCGTTGGCAATTTTTGCCGCTTTTTCCACCTCTTGCAGATTAAAATCTCCCTGACCAAAAGCGATATTTTGGGCTATAGTGCCAGAAAAGAGAATATTTTCCTGTAAAACTACGCCAATTTGTCGCCGGAGACTTTTTAAAGTCACATCACGAATATCCACCCCATCGATTAAAATCTTGCCAGAAGTGGGGTCATAAAAACGCAATAAAAGATTAACTAAAGTGGTTTTTCCCGCTCCCGATGCTCCCACTAAAGCAATCATTTCCCCAGCGTGTGCAGTAAAATTAATATTTTTTAAAACCTGTCTGTCCTGGTTGTAATAAAAATTTACTTGACAATATTCAACTTCTTTGCTATGGGGTTGCAGATTGATCGCATTCGGTTTTTCGGTAATTGTTGGCAAAATAGCTAACAATTCAAAAATCCGATCCATGGAGGCTTGCCCCTGTTTAAATTGATTATAATTACTGGTAATATGGGCGATGGGATCGATTAACATTGCCACCGCTGCCACATAACTAACAAAGTCAATTCCAGTTAAATTCTTTTGGGAAATTTGCCAACCAGCGAGAAAGAATAAAAAGATGACACCGAGAGCTTGTAAGAATCCCACCACGACGTATTGTAAAGCTTTGGTGGATTCTGATAGGTATTGAGCGCGGCGATTTTCCTCCGCTTCTTGGGCAAAAAGCTCGGTTTGATAATCTTCAGCAGCGAAAGCTTGCACCACGCGAATACCGCCAAAAACTTCGGTTAATAACGCAGAAAGGTTAGATATTTTCGCTTGGGCGCGACGAGCATACTGTAATAATTTTTCACCAAAAAATCCCACCAAAACTCCCAACAAAGGAGCGATAATAATGACAGCGATCGTCAATTGCCAGTTAACAATAAACATATAGGCAAAGACGACAATTAACTGTAAGGCGGAGGGAATAAAATCATGGAAAAATTTATTAATTACTTCCCCAATGCGATCAATATCTTCCGTTAAACGATAGGATAAATCACCAGTTTTCGCCGTTTCAAAGTAATTTAAGCCGAGGGTTTGCAGGTGTGCATAAACTTTTTTTCTTAATTCGAGGGCAATTTTTAAAGAAGCTTTTGCCATCAGGGAATCTTGCCCATACTGAGACATTCCCCGCAGTAAAAAAACCACTGCCCCCACCCCCGAAAGTGTCGCCAATGCTTGCACATTTCCCTCGCCGATATATCTGGCCATTTGTCCAGCTAACCAGGCTAAAATCGGCCAAAATACCGTAAATCCGATCGTACAGATGAACGCCAAAATAATTGTTTGGGTTTGGGGACGGAGATAGGGAATGAGGTTCCAATAACTAGAGCGAGATTTCAAAATAATTTAGCGCCTTTAAATATTAAGTATTCCTGCAAAATTAATTTGCTAGTCGAGACAGTTATCAGTTATCAGTTATCAGTTATCAGTTATCAGAACGTAGGTTGGGTTGAAGCATGAAACCCAACACCCCCAGGGATTACGCTACCGCTAACCCATCCTACAAATAATTGTGCCTCCCTACTTACTGATCACTGATTACTGATTACTGTTTAGGCACTCTTGCACTTTGGCCAGAGGTTAACTGAGAGGTATAATTAACCTTGCTTAGGTACTGAAGAAAAGGAGATTAACTAGGGTCTGCTGAAAAAGTTTTTCCTGGGGGTAGGAGTCAGGAGTCAGGAGTCAGGAGTCGGTCGTTTCAGGTTTTGTTGTCCTCTTTTTTTTGTACCAGTTTGTGTACTCAAAGAAGGATAATGCAAGGTTTTTGAAGGTCTTAATCCTATTTTCGCAGCATGAACATCGGATTTTAGCAGGTCAAAAGCCTTATTTTAAAAGGGTTTTACCATTATTCAGCAAACCCTAACTAACAAATTTGCCTAAGGGGTTAATCGGGGTGTAGAGACGTTTTTAGTCCACGTCCCTACGATGTTTTCCAATAATACAAAGTTATTATGCGATTAAACCGCCACAGCTTGATGAATGTAGCCTAATTCCGTCAATTTGTTCCAGACTTTGGCGACACTTTCCTCTAAAGTCTCTAAATCGGTGCGGCATTCCACTTCCGGGTTAAAAGGTGGTTCATAGGGATCATCAATTCCCGTAAAAGACTTGATTTCGCCAGCACGCGCTCTTTTATATAATCCTTTCACATCGCGATCCTCACAGACGTTTAAGGGAGCATTCACGAAAACTTCGACAAAATTGCCGATTTTTCCCCGTACTTCCTCGCGAATCTCACGATAGGGAGAAATAGCCGAAACTAGGACAATCACACCGTGACGGGTGAGCAAATTGGACACAAAACCAATGCGACGGATATTTTCATCGCGATCCTCTTTACTAAATCCTAAACCTTTGGTGAGGTTCGTCCGTACTATATCGCCGTCGAGAACTTCAATGGAATAACCTTCAGCGATTAATTTTGCCTGTAATGCCTCGGTAATCGTGCTTTTCCCCGCACCGCTCAATCCTGTTAACCAAACCGTCACGCCGCGCTGTTTCATAGTAATCATTAATAATACTTAAATCCTGTTTAGCGTACCATATCTCAGGGATCAGTGATCAGGAGTCAGGAGATAGGAGTCAGGAGATAGGAGTCAGGAGATAGGAGTCAGGAGATAGGAGATAGGAGATAGGAGATAGGAGATTATTTTATTTATTCTCCCCACACCCCACACCCCACACCCCACACCCCACACCCTCCACCCCACACCCCACACCCCCCCCCCCCCACCCCCCCCCCCCCACCCCACACCCCCCACCCCCC
>NZ_JASJFB010000349.1:0-2426 GCF_030065455.1 Microcystis sp. M53602_WE12
CTGAGTGCCTGACACATCTTGTGTCAGGGGTAGCAGGTCAAGGACGACAGAGCAAAGAGTGAACACGGGAAAACCATATTCGGTCATAGTAATCGGAGAGAGCGTTCTTAGAAGAGAAACAGGGTTCTGGGTCAGAGTGGAACAAAGGGATAGGAGAAAGCAAAGAGCGGCCCTTGTGGACAACGCCCTGGAGCCAACGAAGACCAATTTTGAGATAGCTGAGACCCCGCGTCCAATGGGGGTCAACCTGAGAGCGAAGACCATTGAGTTGAACGGCCATACCGTGAGTAGTGGCATAAAGAAGAGCAAGGGCTGGGACCAAATACAGACGGGTCAAAGCAGGAGCAGAACGGATAGCGGAGTCTTCAAGTTGAAAAGCACCGGATTTTGAATCTAAAAATAACTCCTCGACCCGAAAGCGCAAGGCGTACTGCCATAAAGTGTTCAGAGAGGGGGTTTCGTCAGTAATGACAGCCCAAGGTTCTTTGACTCCCGTGACCCTTGCCAGAACAAGATTGCATCGATAGATGCCGTCTGTCCACAGACCGACCTGATCGTAAAGAATGGCTTCTCCTTTGGCAGGCCAGAGATATTTGACTTCGATAGGATGTCGCCGAACCCCATGGACCAGAACGTCGCCAGGTAAACGTAAGCAGTAATGCCATCCACTGACTTGCAGCCAACTGAGCAAACCATGATTGGCAAACCCTCGGTCGGCTAAGAGCATGACATCGGGATAATCCTTCAACAATCGCTGAGCATCCCGCAGCATCGGTTTGTAGGTGTTCACTGCGACGGTGGCACTCGGATGGTCTAGCACTCGCCATAACAGGGGGACTGCAGGACCGCAACAGACTATCGACAGATGAATCATACAATAGCGATTCCACAATACAGTTGTATCTAATGCCAAGTAAAGTCGATTGCCTTTCCAGCTACTGATGGCGGCTAGCACCAGAGGAATATACAGGGATTTGACCCGAATTCGATGATTGCCCATAAATCTCTGCCATCTGCGTTCGGTGCTTTGTGCCTGTGTTGCACGACTAGGGACGTAGGACTCCCACATTGGCAGGCTTAATTTCCCGCTACAGATTACTGCTGTGACCATCCAGGCTAATGCCTTGAGGTGTCGCAGGTCTCGCCATTGGCTGTGTTGACACAGTAAAGAAAGTAGTTGAGCATAGAGACTGGTAGTGGTTGACATGGGAGGTTCGCTGATGTTCTGTTAATCTCAGCATTCCATATCCTGCTACCTTTTTCTCTTTCCACGCTATTTCAAGGGTTTCCGACACTTGTGTCAGGCACTCAGCCCTGCCCCACGAAAAACTTTTTCAGCAGACCCTAATTGGCACTGTGAATTTATCTGTCGCCTGTAAGACTTTTGATAATCTTTTTAGCCAATCGCTCATTAATTTCTCGATGTCTGGGAATTGGTTCTGTTTTTCCAGTATCTGGATTATGGTAAATATCGTGTTTCCCTCCACGTCTAATCAAATAGCAGCCCGCTTGCTCTAATTGTGCAATTAAATCATGTCTTTTCATGGGAGTTCAAACTCTGCAACTCTCTTGATTCCGGGGATTTCTTCAGTAGTAAATGTTTTGTAGAGATCGACCAAGTTTCCGATTAATTCTTCTAAGTCAACACCTTGGGTCCAATGATCTGGAAATTCATTCAAATAGCCCAAGAACATCCCATCTGATTCTTTCCAATATGTATATGGAATCTTCATGGTGAAATCCTCATTCTGCGTTGCTAAAGATATTAAGTTGACCCCTATCATAACTGAATTGCTCCCAAGCCACGATCAGCTTTATTATCAGGGTTGGCAGCGAGATTGCCGCCTTACACTTCGTTAATGCAGCCTACCAAAGCGGCGATCGCCCATTCAGACAGATTTAGGTGTTGGGTGTTGGGTTTCGTTCCGAGGGTTCAATCTACGGACTACGGACTGTTAAATTAGAATATCAAATGTTTGATTATTTAGCCAACGATAAACACTAAAATCTCGCCTATCTGTGGTTAATATTCTGTTCTCCTTAATTGTTTCAGCTAACACTACTAACGAAGCATCGGCTAAGTCCATTGGCAAATCTCTATATTTTTGCATCAGTTCTTCAATGGGTTGGCAGTGCTTAGTTTTGAGGTTGAATACCTGTAGTTCTCCTGTGGAGATTTTATGAATAAGGGTTTTTGGGACATCTATTCCTGCAACATCTCAATAAATGCTGGTAAGGAAGCCGAAGTCAACCTAGAAAATGAACCCGCACTCGTGAGAAAGCATCCAGCAATTCCAAATTCAAACGGTAGTGTAGGATACAGAATTGATTTCGCTTCTGTCCCTCAAAATAGAGTGAACGAGTTGCCCATTGGGTTTTGCAGGAATGGAAGTCCAAGATTTGAGTTTTATAGGGATGCTGAGCTA
>NZ_JASJFB010000598.1:0-3084 GCF_030065455.1 Microcystis sp. M53602_WE12
AGCGATCGCTCTGTGAGAAAAATCTCTGGATTAGCCAACAACTGAAGATAGTTTACCTGAAAAGTTCCCAACAATACACGCCCTGATAGACAATTTGATTGCAGAATTTCCCACCCTTGATCAACAACTACAAGTTAATTATTGCCATCAACAGATTCACCAGAATTATCAAGATTTAGCTGAAAAAAGCCCACCTCAAGGTTGGGGTGAGTGAATTAAATTCCACCCTCGTTATTATTCTTCTCTACCCATGACTAACTCTTTATATATCAGCACGACGGCAACGGGAAGCGGTAAAGCGTTAGTAGCTTTAGGAATTATTGACTTAATTCTCCGCAAAACTAATAAAGTTGCTTTTTTCCAGCCAATTGTTCTCGACTGTTCCCAAGGTCATCGGGACGAAGACATTGACTTAATCCTCAATTATTTTAAATTAGAACAAACCTACGAAGAGGCCTTTGGTTTATGTTATGACGAAGTTAAGGATTTATTGGTACAACAAAAATTTGATGAAATCATCGAAAGAATTATCAAAAAGTTTAAAAACTTAGAAAAAAAATATGATTTTATCCTCTGTGAAGGTTCCGATTACCTGCAAGAAAATTCCGCCTTTGAATTTGAACTAAATACAGAAATTGCCAAAAATCTCGGTTATCCCATCTTAATATTAGGTAATGCCCACAATCGCAGTATCGAAGATGCCCTTAGTCCGATCCTGATTTCCTGCGACACCTACCAAGATAAAGGTTGTACGGTGATTGGGATTATTATCAATCAAGCTGAAGAGGAAAAAATAGGGGAATTACGGAAAACCCTGACTAAAATTTTTCCCCCCCAAGAATATGCTCTAGGAGTGATTCCCCACAATGCCAAACTGAGCAGCCCGCGAGTGGCAGAAATCGCCCAACAATTACAGGCAAAAGTTCTCTACGGACAGCAGAGATTAGACAGTTTAGCTAGTAACTTTCTGGTGGTGGCCATGCAGATGCAAAATGCCCTAGAGCGGATAAAAGAAGATAGTTTAATTATCACTCCTTGGGATCGCGGCGATGTGATTATCGGGATGTTACAGGCCCACCAATCAGCCAATTATCCCCAATTAGCCGGTATAGTCTTAACAGCAGGTCATAACCTCAATCCTTCGATCGCCCGTTTAATTGAAGGTTTGCCCGATCCCTTACCGATTCTCTCCGTCACCACCGATACCTACACCACGGCCGAACGCATCCACCAAGTGCGGACCACCCTGACCTCGACGGACTACGATAAAATTAACCTCAGTCTGCAGCTTTTTCACAGTAACATCAATCTCGATCGCCTAGAAGCGCAAATTCGCACTTTGCGGACCCAGGGGATTACCCCGAAGATGTTCACCTATAATCTCGTACAACAGGCCAAAGCGCAAAAACGTCACATCGTTTTGGCCGAAGGGACCGAACCGCGCATCCTCCAGGCGGCCACAGTTTTAATCGAACAGGATATCGTCGATTTAACCCTCTTGGGACAACCGGACGAGATTGCAATGGTGATTAAAAAACATGGTATCACTCTCGATCTCGATCGCCTGCAAATTATTGACCCCGTGGCTAGTCCCCATTTTGAAAGCTATGTGCAGACCCTCTACGAAGCGAGAAAAGCCAAGGGAATGAATCTCGACATGGCCCGGGATTATGCACAGGATGTCTCCTATTTTGGCACTTTAATGGTGTATCAAGGCGATGCTGATGGTATGGTATCGGGGGCAGTGCATACCACTCAACACACGATTCGGCCTGCACTCCAGATTATCAAAACTAAGCCCGATTGTGCGATCGTCTCCTCGGTCTTTTTTATGTGTCTAGAGGATCGGGTCTTGGTCTATGGGGATTGTGCGGTCAATCCCGACCCTAGTGCCGAGGAATTAGCCGAAATCGCCCTATCTTCTGCCGAAACCGCCCAAAAATTCGGAATAGAGCCGCGAATCGCCCTGCTTTCCTATTCTTCGGGTCAATCGGGCCAGGGAGAAGACGTGGAAAAAGTACGACAAGCGACCAAAATCGCTAGGGAAAAACGCCCCGATTTGAAGCTAGAAGGCCCGATTCAGTACGATGCGGCGGTAGATAGGGAAGTAGCCGCCCAAAAAATGCCGGGGTCAGAGGTGGCGGGCCAAGCAACGGTGTTTATTTTTCCTGACCTGAATACAGGTAATAATACTTATAAAGCCGTGCAGCGGGAAACGAAAGCTTTAGCGATTGGTCCAATCCTACAGGGATTAAAAAAACCCGTCAATGATCTCAGTCGCGGTTGTACCGTTCCCGATATTATCAATACGGTGGTGATCACGGCAATTCAATCCCAATCTTTTTGAGTTATCGTCATTTCAGAACAGAGAGAGAGTTTACCAATTTTTACCTTGATCGATATTTCCTAAAAACTAGCAATACTTACAAAAACATTATCGGTATTTTCAAGACTATCTCGCAGCGAAACAGGCAAAATTGGGTCATCCTCAGCTAACCAGATAAAGACATGAGTATCTATTAAAGCACTCCTCATTACCTATAGTCGTCAAAGTCTTCTAAGGGAGCATCAAAGTCATTAGCTAAAGGTAAAACGAAAGTTCCTTTTATTGAACCAGCTAAAGTTCTTTTAACAGTTACGGATTCTTTTACTGCTTGTTTATCTTCTTCTGTTTGGTCAGACTTAGTGAGCAAATATTCGGCATAATGTCAAAGTTCAGTTTTGAGAGCATCGGGCATATTCTCAACTATATTCTTAATCCTGCAATGATTTGGCATTGGGTAAATCTCTAAAAGCAAGCTGTAAAATTTGCTCATAAACAGGCTGGTTTTTCAATGCCTTCAAATCTTTGAGAAATCTTTTTCGATATTGAACCTTCAAGGTAAGTAGCTGGTTATAATTAAATTAAAAATGGATTTTAGGTTTGATCCCCCCTGCCCCCCTTAATCTATCCATTAGTCACATCTTTCTTAACATAAAATGTGACAAAAAGAGAAAAGTGTGCCAGATGGCTCAAGGGGGCTCTATGGGGGAACTAATTTGATGAGATAGTTTCCAAGTCTCGCTGATATCATGTAACCTTCG
>NZ_JASJFB010000005.1:0-1271 GCF_030065455.1 Microcystis sp. M53602_WE12
GAATAAACCCGTACCATTGGTAGAACCGGGATAATCCTTGTGTTTGAGCAGTAATTCCGTCATTTCACCGTAGTATTTAGTGCCGGTTTTGCTCAAATGGCTTTCGATGTAGATCATTTCTTCGAGGTTATCGAATTGACCATCTAGTTCCAGAATCGACACTTCATTCCCCAAGAAGCCATCTGGACCATAGTAGAGTTTAATGCCGGGATAAGTGCAGGTCAATTTACGACCACAGGGCCGCCAATCGATGGTGGAACCTTCATCAAACAGATAAGCGGGTTCAAAGTTTTCTACCCCTTCTTTCTGGATTAAACGGACCCGCAGTAATTTACTTTCGTGATCTTCAAGTAATTTGGTGGGCAGCACTTGAATCACCACGTCAGCGTACTGTCTTTGGGGATCGATATAGGCACTGAAATCCGGTTTTCTAGAATTAATAGCCGCCATCACATCATCATAGGTGTGACCGCGCTCGGCCATATCCCGTTGAATTTTCCAGTTAACTTTGACTTCATCGCTAATATCGAGATAAACGCTGAAATCTAATAGGGACCGGACTCGTTCATCATATAAGGGGTGCAGTCCCTCGATCACGATTACCTTATTCGGTTCGATGATTTCGGGGGGATCGATCATCCCCGTTTCATGATTATAAATAGGTTTATTAATGGCTTGACCTTCCTTGAGAGCTTTAATCTGCTCGTACATCAGGTCAAAGTTATTCGCTTTCGGATTGAGTGCGGTGACACCCACCTCTTTTCTCTGTTTGCGATCGAGGCAATGGTAGTCATCTAAACAGATCACTGTCATAAACTCGGCCCCGAATAAATCGGTCAAACGACGTAAAAAAGTAGATTTCCCACAACCGGAGTCCCCAGCTACACCGATTAGAACCACGCGCTCTGGCTTATTGGCCATAGTTTCCCTCTAAATACACGACTAATTGTTAACCCATAGTAGTAATTAAACCAGACTCTGGATCCAGCAGTACCCCGCCGCCACAAATTGCTGCTGCTGACAGGTTCGGCAAGAGCCTCACGCTAGAATGAGTAGGTATTTGATACTAGATTCTCTGTTCAGATCATACCGGAATCAGTGACCAAAATCAGTTATCAGTAATCAGTTATCAGTAGAACTCTTGCAAATTAATTATATGTTATAATGATGGGTTAACTAATTTTCCCCAAAAAATTAGTTAATCAGTACATTTGTCCTGAATGAAAACTTGAAGTTTAACTTTTAACTCAAAACTCTTTAGAGCTGCTTTA
>NZ_JASJFB010000554.1:0-10899 GCF_030065455.1 Microcystis sp. M53602_WE12
GGAGTGATCAGGGGGAAATTCAGGGACTTTTTCCCTGAAAATTAGGTAATTGACCCCCTCAAAATCGGTAAAACCCCACACCCCACACCCCACACCCTACACCCTGCCCCTAGGAAAAACTTTTTCAGCAGACCCTAAATAATCTTCCGGTTGCCGTTTGCCAAGCTCAGAACTAGGATAGGAAAGAACGAGGTATTAATGCAGCAAGAGAGGTTTAGACTGTGACCAATGTAGCGATCGATGTCCGATTAACCGAGACTTCTCTGTGGCAATGGCAAATATGGCAAGGATTGCCCTATCTTACCTGTAATCTCCTAGAGGACTGGTCCCACGGCTTTTTTACCCGTCATTATTACCCCCAAACCCCGGAAGCTTTTACGGCTGCTCTGGGGGCAAATGTACCGGTTTATCGGGTCAAACAGGTACATGGCGATCGCCTATTAAATCCCCAAGGGATTACTAACCCGGAAATTGTCGAAGCGGATGGAATTATCACCGATGCTTCCGGTCAAGGGATTTGGGTGGCCAGTGCTGACTGTACGCCCGTACTAATAGGCGATCGCTCTACTGGTGTTGGGGTGGCGATTCATTCTGGATGGAGAGGGACGGCCAAAAGGATAGTTCCCAAAGCAGTAAAGCAGTTATTAAACTCAGGTAGTTGTTTAGATAACTTAGTGCTGGCCCTGGGGCCGGCAATTGCCGGGGAAGTGTATCAAGTAGAGGCAGAAGTTGCCGTAGAAGTGGGTTTAAGTTTATTCCCCCAAGAAACCAATCCCGACCAAATTCTGGCGAATTTATTGAACCTGTCCCCCTCCCCCTTATTTGCTGACGAGGAAAAAGGGAAAGTGCGCTTAGACGTGCGACGGGTGATTTATCATCAACTACAACAGTTAGGAATTCGGGATGAACAAATTGCGATCGCTCCTTTTTGTACCTATCAACAAGAGGATCATTTTTTCTCCTATCGTCGGGAAAAAGCCAAAAAAATTCAATGGTCTGGCATAGTTAGCCGTTAATAACTCGGTGGACATTCACTGATTACTGCTCACTGATAACTGAAAAATCCCCCCTCTCCCATGCGTATTGTTTTTTTCGGAACCCCGACTTTTGCTGTTCCCACCCTAAAAAAATTATTAGCCAATCCCGATATAGAAGTAATTACCGTCGTTACCCAACCGGACAAGCGCCGGGGAAGGGGCAATCAATTAATCCCCTCACCGGTGAAACAAATAGCCATAGAACAGCAAATACCGGTTTTGCAGCCCAAAAGTGTCAAAAAAAACGCTCGAACCTTAGATTTTCTCAGACAATCGCGGGTGGATGCCTTTGTGGTGGTTGCCTACGGACAAATTCTCTCCCCAGAAATTCTAGAGATGCCGAGATTAGGCTGTATTAACGTTCATGGCTCAATTTTACCGAAATATCGGGGAGCAGCCCCCGTGCAGTGGTGCATCGCTAGGGGAGAAAAAGAAACCGGCATTACCACCATGTTAATGGATGCGGGCATGGACACCGGACCGATGTTACTGAAAGCCTACACCCCGATCGCTCTTTTTGACAATGCCGAACAGGTGGGAGCAACCCTAGGACAAATGGGGGCGGATTTGCTCCTAGAAACCCTCTCTAAGCTCGATCGAGCAGAAATTACCCCAATTCCTCAAAATAACGACGATGCCACCTATGCCCCTTTAATTCAAAAATCTGACTATCTAATCAACTGGCAAGATTCGGGCCGGAGAATTCACGATCGAGTCCGGGGTTTTTATCCTCATGCGCTGACCACTTTACGGGGACAACCCCTAAAAGTGATGGCCACTATTCCCCTAGAGGATCTCGGTCAACTTCCTCGAGAATTACAGACAAAAGACCTTTCTCATCTAAGCGGAGAAGTGGGAGCGATCGTGGCTCTCTGGAAAAATTTCGGGCCGGTAGTGCAGACGGGTGAGGGTTTATTATTATTAAAAGAAGTGCAATTATCGGGAAAATCACCGCGTTCTGGTGGGGATTTGGTCAATGGTTCCCGTTTAACTATCGGTGAGATTTTCGGTCAATAGTTTTCAGGGGATGGCTTTCCTTTGCTCCTCTATGCTTCACCGGTGAAGATTTTTTTCAACTTGCGAAAGCGATCGGAATAACTTCTTAACACTTCGATCGCAAACATGGGAGTTTCCTGCACGGCAAATAAAAACTGCGGTTGATTGAGATAGGCTAATTTACAATCAGTTTTGGCAATAGCTGTGGATTCTCGCAGTTTATCCCCATGCAGGAGCGCTCCTGCTCCGAATACATCCCCTTTTTCTAGAGTTTCTATCAATTGTCCCTTGATATACATCTCCACTTCTCCGCTAAGAATACCGTACATTAACTCGCCCTCCGTGCCATCGGCAAAAATAACTTCACCAGCTGGAAAAGTGCGATCGGGATGATTTTCGAGAATTTTAATCGTTTCTACGGGACTTAACATGATTTAACAATAATTTTTGCGGGTTATCTCTCCCATTTTCCAATACATTGAACTCCCCGATCATCGTTTTTGTATGTAAGAATACTTGAAACTTCTCTACCTGACAAAGATTCGGTTTGACTCTCAGAAATGCTTTGTTTAATCCTTGTCGGGGAGAGAAAATTTCCGTCTTCATACCTTTATCCTCTTCCTACCCAACCCGATTTTTGAGTGTATTTTTTTCTCTCTTATCTTTGCTCAAAAACCCTATATATATGGGCGCACGGATTCCCACTATACATGAAGTATAAAGCAAGTCTCGCCATTTGTCAAGGGTTTTCTGAAAATCTCCCCCACTTCCCGCTTCCTTGAGAAAATACCTAGTTTAAAACTGTTCGATCGCTGCTTGCGTAATTTCTGCGATCGCTGCTAAACTGGGACTAACTTGGCCAGTATCGGTGGACAACCAGAGAAGATACTCCACATTACCCGCAGGTCCGGTAATGGGAGACCAAGTTAAACCCCGATAGAACCATCCTAAGACTGCGGCGGCCTGTAAAACCTGAAAAATCGCCCCCGCTTGGTCTTGGTGGTCGCGAACTACCCCTTTTTTGCCGACTTTTTCCCGTCCCACCTCGAATTGGGGTTTGACCAATAAAATCGCCTCTCGCGGTGGATTTAATAGCGTCCACAGGGTCGGTAAAACTTTGGTCAGGGAAATAAAAGACAGATCCATAACTGCTAAATCGGCGGGTTTTTCCTGTCCGTATAACTTTTCTGGGGTTAAATAGCGAAAATTAGTTCTTTCTAGTAACATAACTCGTTGATCCTGCCGTAAACTCCAGGCCACTTGTCCATAACCCACATCGACCCCATAAACCCGTTTTGCTCCTTTTTGCAAGAGACAATCGGTAAATCCCCCCGTGGAAATGCCTCCATCTAAACAAATGCGATCGCTGACATCGATGGCAAACAATTCTAAGGCCTTAGCTAATTTTTCGCCCCCCCTTGACAAATAGGGCAGTTTCTGCTTAACCTCGATCACCGCTTCTGGATCGATTTCTGTGGCCGGTTTATCAATGATTTGGTGATTGACTTTCACCTCTCCAGCGCGAATTAATCGCTGTGCCTGTTGACGGGAATCACAGAGATTTTTGGCTACTAATAATAAATCTAATCTTTCTTTCGACAAGGAAGGCCTCCCAATAATCAGCGCCTAATTCTAAAAAATACCTTATTTTTCCGCAAGCAATCCCAGAAGGAAGATTATAACTAAAGATAGGGACAAACGGAACCCATCAGCTAAATTTTCGCTGCCATCCCGATATTTTATGGATAAAGAGACTCGATTCGCCATTTTAGTTATTGGCATCCCCTTTCTAGGACTAGCTTACTGTGGCTTGATTTTTGCCGTGATGATCTATTGGGTGTGGGGCCGGGAACATCCCGTAACCATGGCCACTTTTTTCGTCCTTGCTCCTTCTTTGATTTCTGGTTCTATCTGGCTGTTAGCCTCCTATAAAGCCCGCCAAAAGCAGCGTTTAGGGTTATAATTGGTAAGACTATCCCATCGGCCTCTAGAGAACAACTAATGTGGGGCAATGTGGGGGTGAATTGCCTTCACCCTCCCCTAGATAACTTTTTCTGATCACCACAACTAGGGGAGAGCCTTAAAGATTAGATATTTTTCTGGTGATAGTTAGGATGAAAGGTTTCCAAGTAAGACTGATTAAATAGCCCAATCCTGCCACTAAAATAATTGTCGCCCCTGAGGTGAGATTTAAACTATAGGATAACCACAAACCCACTAAAGTAAAGACAATTCCTAAAATAATCGCTAGGATCATCATTCCCTTCATATTTTTAACAAATTGTCCACTGATAGCGGCGGGAATAGTTAATAAAGCAATTACCATAATTAATCCTACCACCTGCATTACTGCCACAATAGTTAAAGCGGTTATTCCCATTAAACCTAAGTAAATTATCTCCACGGGAATATTGCGAATAATCGCAAAGGTTTCATCAAAAGATATGGCTAACAACTCTTTATAAAAGATACTAACTAAGGTGATAATTAATATATCTATGCCCGCCATTATCCATAAATCATCCCTCGGTACAGTTAAAATACTACCGAAAAGATAACTCATTAAATCAGCTTTATAACCGGGGGTTAAATCAATAAAAATTACCCCAATCGCCATACCAATCGCCCACATAACCCCGATTAAAGTATCGGCTCTCTCCCGGATGCGACGCTGTAAAAAACCCATGCCTAAAGCCGAAAAAAAGGTAAAAAATATCGCCCCCACCAGGGGATTAATCCCAAAAAAATAACCGATTCCTATCCCTCCATAGGCAGCGTGAGCGATTCCACCACTGATAAAAACCACGCGATTAACTACTACCAAAGTACCGACAATCCCACAGGCAATACTAACTAATATTCCTGCGGCAATCGCATGGCGCATAAAATCAAATTGTAAGGCCTCTAGCATAGGGTGTGGGGTGTGGGGTGTGGGGTGTGGGGTGTGGGGTGTGGGGTGTGGGGTGTGGGGTGTTGGGGAGTGGGGAAGTGGGGAAGTGGGGGAGTGGGGAAGTGGGGGAGTGGAGCATTTGGATGAAATTTCCCTATCACCCTATCACCCTATCACCCCAAAACCCTATCACCCTATCTCCTAACGACCGACTCCTGACTCCTGACTCCTGACTCCTGATAACTGATTATTGATAACTCTCAATTACTTGACGAAAATCGCTTTTTTGTTTGACTCCGCGCATTTCTTTTACTAATTCCCGCTCCTTAAAGAATTGTACCGTGGGAGTCCCGGTTACTTGACCCATTTTGGCAATTTCTGGGTCAGCTTCGATGTCAATTTCCACAAAATAAATTTTGCCATCGTACTCATCGACCACTTTATCTAAAATCGGTTTCAGGGTTTTACAGGGGCCACAGGTGGGAGAAACATATTTGACCATTAACAAGCGATCGCCATCGTGGAATAATTTCCGCAGAGCATAACCCCCAACGTGACGGGTTTTGTGAATATCAAAAGTTTCCTCCGTATCGGCCGGGGTTTCGCTAACGGTTTTTGTCTCGTAATGTTCAGAAGTGGCTGATTGACGGTATTCTTGGATTAAATTATGCTCCGATAACCATCTTTCTGCCAATAACGCCGCCATACACCCCGTACCTGCGGCAGTGATTGCCTGACGGTATTCGTGGTCCTGCACATCTCCTGCGGCAAAAACCCCCTCGACGCTGGTAGCAACAGTCCCCGGTTTGACTTTCACATAACCCACCTCGTCTAATTCTAGTTGTCCTTGGAATAGGGAAGTATTGGGAGTGTGACCGACGGCATAAAATAACCCTCTAACGGCTAATTCGCTGATTTCTCCCGTTTGCGAGTTTTTAATGCGTAATCCTGCCATTTTACTGCCTGTACCGAACACATCCACTGCTTGGGTGTGAAAATGAACGGTAACTTTCGGATTATTTAACACCCGGTCCTGCATTGCTTTCGAGGCACGCATCGCTTCCCCGCGTATCAATAAATGGACGTGAGAGCCGTATTTAGTTAAATATACGGCTTCTTCTGCCGCCGAGTCACCGCCACCAATCACAGCGAGGTTTTCCTCTCTAAATATCGGTGTAGCACCGTCACAGATAGCACAAGCGGAAATCCCGTTACTCCAGAATTGGGCCTCGCTGGGTAATCCTAAGCGTTTGGCAGTGGCTCCCGTGGCGATAATAATACTATTGGCCTTCACTTCCCGGTCGGTGGAACGAATGGTAAAAGGACGCTGACTTAAATCCACCGAGATAACATCTTCGGTATAGCATTGGGTCCCCCATCTTTCGGCCTGTTCCTTCATTCTTTCCATCAGCTTCGGACCGGTGATTCCTTCGGGAAAACCGGGGAAATTTTCTACTTCTGTGGTGGTCATCAATTGTCCCCCCGGAATGCCTCCCGCTTGGAAACCCTCAAACATCAAGGGTTTTAAGTTCGCACGCGCCGCATAAATCGCCGCCGTATATCCCGCGGGTCCCGAACCAATAATGACTAAATTCTCGACAGTCATAACCGTAAATGCAACTCATAACGACTACGCTTTTTAGTATAGCAGCATCAGTTATCAGTTATCAGTTATCAGTGTCATATTCCTCGTCACCGACTCTGCCAGTGGGTAAAGTCTGCCGCAAATTGAGCTAGGGATAACAGCTTAATACGGGTATCTTGAGCAACTTTTTGGCGCATTTGAGCCGTATTATATCCCCAATCGGCTAAATATAAGCCCACATCGTTTAAATCTGCTTGTTGCTGTACTAATTCCAACGCATCGAGACGATCCTCGACAAACCACAAATTAGCGGGGGATTCCGGTAAATCAGCCAGTATTTGCTGAATAGTCAGGTATTTCGGCTGTTTAATTTCCTTGCCAATTAATCTCGCTGCCGGAAAATTAATTGCTACTTTTTGTAACAATTGCTTGACAAAACGGCTTTCTTTTGTAGTGATAATATAAACCAAAAAATCCGAGTCTAAAAGAGAGGCCAGGCGATCGATCGCGGGTTGATAAAATTGATGTAAGGCTAACCAAGACTCTAGATCCGACTCAATCCATCGATCCCTAAGACCATCGAGGGCATTTGAGAGAACTTTTTTCGCTATTTTCTCCCTTTCTAGCAGATTTTGCCGAATTGACGGCCAATTATTTAAAGCTTCCCCGTCGGGAATACCGAGAACAAGCGATCGCAACAGTAAAGGCATTTCCCAACCGGTTTCGATAACGGGACGAAGTTGCGAAAAACTAGGGAAAAAATCCTCGGGAATTATTTCCGGCCAAAGGGTTTCATAGGTGCGTTTGCTAATCTGAAAATACTCGATCATGCCATCACAAAGAACACCATCAAAATCCAGTGCTAGAATGCGGGGGGATTGACTCATAAATGCTGGTTTAATCTCAATAATGGCAGTATAGCGCAGCTATTAGCTATTCTTTGCTTCATCGTTGACATAACATAGCTGTCTGATGATTTCGGTGACAGAATTTTTCAATCCCTCTACATGAATCCAGCCCACATATACAGCATATACGATATTTTGGTGATTGTCCTGTATATAAACATGATGAACACGATATAAATCTGAGCTTAAATAAATATAACCACTGGCATCTTTAAATTTACCTTCTAGTAATATTTTTTCTTTTAGAGGTTTCATTTTTACCAGATCTTTAGTCACTCCAGATATTTTAGCTATTCTTTCTATGGCAAGATCAACACAAGTGTTATGACTGTAACTATCGCCATGATTATAATCCTGCTGATTAAAATAAATTGTCTCTACGATATTTTTGGCCACTTTATCTGATGCTAGGTAATAGGTATGAGCATTAAGGGAATTCAAGACTACGGCAGCAATTTCTACAGAATCAAAAATATTGCCAGTCGCTTCTAGATAATAATCGCTCATTAAAATCTTGGATACATCGGTTATAGAATCAAAAAGAGGACGAATTGGATAAGCGATAATATCGGAGGAATTGATCAGATTATTCCAGAGCAAACGCTGGCCTTGATGCTGGGTAATAAATTTTTCAATTTGATTAGTATCAATGCCTAGAGTTAGATTTAAAAATGGGATCGGTGAACCCATTGTTGTTACAGTAGATAGGGAAAGTTTGCCCCGTTCTTTACCGATAAGATCACGAATTTTGTGAGCGGGATCCTGAGGGTCAAAACGCTCGGAAAATAACAGATCCCAAAGGATTACAGTACCCAAAGAATGGGCAACTATATGTAATTCGGTTTCCTGGGGATAAGCTTGAACAAGATCGATTAATTGGTCGGCAATAATGCGGCGAATTTGGTTTCCTCGATCGCTGCCTAAATAGCTAAATGCGTCACCAATAAAATAAGATAAATACTCTTTTCTAAAATTTTGATAGCGAAAGGATTGCTCGGGGTTAAAATTAATATTTTTCTGTTTTTGTGTCTGTAATTCTTGCTCGATATCTCGCCATAATTTTTCGGTTCCTTTGAGGACATTTCCCCAAAATCCTGCATAACAGTAGGGAATCGCCAGATTTTTGCGTTTACATTCTTCTTCAATTAGTTTGATTAATTTATTGGCATAACTAGCATCTCTTGTGGCCACTCCATGAATAAAGTAAATCAGCATAATAGATTTATCTCAATAGGCGTTGATCGGAATCTCTCACCTTCTTAATATACCCTTCTAGCTTCAGAAAAATATCAGGATGGAGCGAGATATAGTAATGCACAATTAAGGTCATTTGTCAAGAGATGGTGGAGTGATTATTTAGGTTCTCTCTCCACTGACCAATCCTCTGAGGATAATCCCATAGTTTCTACTACTTTTACACAAAAATAGTAGATATCTTTGGAAGATTTACCGATTATTCCTAGTATTTATCACTCTAACACAGCAATTTGGCACTGCCCAGAATCATGGCGGTGGGTTACGCATTGCTAACTCACTCTCAGGGCCCACTTCATCTCCCCGATGAAGTTAAATAAAGTTACCTGCCACCAGATTATTACTATTAACCAATCTCAAAAGAACCGAGGAAGCGTTGCTTGAAAAAGCAGCCTCAGCACCTTGAATAATCAGTGCATCTAAGCTACTACCATCGGTGCTGATGGTGAAGACATTACCACTGTAGCTACCAGAAAGGTAGTAGTTTGTACCAGAAACCAGACTAGAAGTTAAAACCCCAATCCCGGATATTGCAGAACTCGAAGAATCCAGATCAAGTATATCTCCTAGGGGACCAGCGGTTCGGTCTAACCGTGTATTAGACACCTCCAAAATTCAGGCTAGATTGAGGTTAATTTCTGGAAATGTCTATTGTACTGCAAGGGAATCAGGAGCCGCCCAAGATCCATTGGTTCGCCACCTCAGTTTCCCCCCATGGGAACTGCCTGACTTCAGCGGCGACAAAGTGGGAAGCCAGACTTTCAATCAGTTTAACCAGAGTGGAATCAGTCACCACTGCAACCTTACTGACGTACTTGTGATGGTCGCGTATCAGCCGGAAATGAGCAACCAAGGCACCAAAACTCTCCCAACCAGTGAACGTGGGAACTTCGATGATTACGCCAGCAAGGCCACCAGTGGCTTCAATGTGGGGGTCCACTGCCTCCGCAATCTTGATGAAATCTTCCGCCGCAAGTGCAGATGTAGGTTGCATATACAGAATGCTATGCGCGGCATCTAAATTATACTCTATCATAGTTTGCCTCTCCCAAATGGTCGAAGTCTAACTATATACTATCACAAATAGTGGGACAAAGATTGAGGCAAAATCAATAAGCGATCGCAGAGAATAACCACAAAGACACAAAGACACAAAGACACGAAGATTAGGCTGGTTAATTCTTCTTGCCATCTAATCAGAATTGGGTGGTTTATGCATTGCTAACCAACCCAACTGGACTTTATTTGAGGGGTAATGTTCTAGATGTTAACTAGGTTAAAGATGGCATAGCCAACGCATAATTGAAACCAGTTGATTATCATTGGTTAAGTTAGCGGCATTGGTGAGTTTTTTCGTCTCTAATTGCTGATAAATTTCCCTAGCCATTTTTGTTTCAATAGCAGCGCCGATAAAAAAAGTATAAGGATGCTTAGAGATTTTTCTAAAAGCATCATCAATTCTCTGCAAAGCAGTACGAGCAGTTTTCCAATGTTCATCTGCTCGAGCGGGATCAATCCCACCTTTCAATTCTCCCAAAGCAATGTATAAATCAGGAGATTGTAAGGTTTGTTTCAATCCCTAAGCTAGGGAGAGGAATGTAAAGATTTATTAAATTGTAGCGTAGGATACTTTGACCCCACTAAACAGTATTGGCTATTCTGCTAGATTGAATTGCACGGAGTTTTTCAACGCAAACCATCTTGATCCAATCCTGACGATTCATGTTCTGCAATTGACACTCTACATCTATGCTTCGTAGTAATTCCGGGGGAAAATCAAGATTAATCTGTTGCTTAACCTGAAAATTACCTGTGAAATGCTCAGAGACATCTTTCCCTAGATGTGCTTGTTGAGCAATTTCCTCAATATCTTTAATTTCAGTTGACTGTTTCCTCATAGCTTTTGCGCTCCTGTTTAGTTGATTTCCAAGCGGTGACAACCCAAATGTAATCACCGACTTCATCGACTCTGTATTCTACGATGAATGTTGTTAACGTTCCGCCCGCAAAGCCAACAATCCGATATTGCTCTGGCTGCTCAGAGCGTTGGTCTTCGATGTAAGGTTTTTGACACTCCCGTCGCTAAAAGCGAGGGATTCTTGGTTCACTGACTCAAGTTGTCTTAGCAGGTATTTCTACCAACCAAAATAGAGCTTAAATCTCCCCAAGCGTTTAGGTCTAACGACCAGCTTCCGATATGCCCTATCGTAGCTTTTTTGAGTATATTTA
>NZ_JASJFB010000688.1:0-5525 GCF_030065455.1 Microcystis sp. M53602_WE12
ACTAACTCAAAACACCAGAAGGAATCCCTAAGATATCCTCAATTTTAGGTAAATCTTCTAGGGGAATTACCCGGCCTTCATCCTCAAAACCAGCGATTTCATTAAAGTTCAAATAGCGGTATAAATCGCCAGCAAAAGGATTAATTTTCTCGGTGACAATTGCGAGGTATTCCTCGACGGTGGGAATGCGTCCTAGCAGCGCACAAACCGCTGCTAATTCGGCGGAACCGAGATAGACTCGCGCATCTTTTCCCATGCGATTATTGAAGTTACGAGTCGAGGTAGAAAATACCGTAGCTCTGTCTTCAACCCGCGCTTGATTACCCATACAAAGGGAACATCCAGGCATCTCGGTACGCGCCCCAGAAGCGGCAAAAATGCCGTACATTCCCTCATCGCGCAATTGTTTTTCATCCATGCGGGTGGGGGGACAAATCCACAGTTTAGCCTTAGCAACTCCTGCTCCTTCTAATATCTTAGCGGCGGCGCGATAATGGCCGATATTAGTCATACAAGAACCGATGAACACCTCATCAATTTTATCCCCGGCGCATTCCGACATTAACTTGATATTATCGGGGTCATTGGGTGCGGCGACAATGGGTTCTTTAATCTCGCTTAAGTTGACGGTGATAATATCCGCATATTCGGCATCCTTATCCGCCTCCATCAGGACAGGATTAGCTAACCATTGTTCCATTTTTGCTACCCGACGTAGGATAGTTTTGGCATCACTATAACCCCGGGCCGCCATATTCTTTAACAGGGCCACATTAGAGCGTAAATATTCCGCCACTGTCTCGGTACTTAACTTAATCGTACAACCGGCACAGGAACGTTCCGCCGTGGCATCGGTTAACTCAAAAGCCTGTTCTAATTTCAAATCCGGCAGCCCTTCCATCTCCATAATACGACCGTTAAAAACATTTTTTTTGTTCTGTTTTTCCACGGTTAATTTGCCTTCTTGCATGGCAACGTAGGGAATAGCATTAACAATATCGCGCAGAGTTACACCTGGTTGTAATTCCCCCGTAAAACGCACTAAAACCGATTCCGGCATATCCAAAGGCATTACTCCCAAAGCGGCCGCAAATGCCACTAAACCCGACCCCGCAGGAAAGGAAATTCCCAGGGGAAAACGAGTATGAGAATCGCCGCCAGTCCCCACCGTATCCGGCAATAACATCCGATTTAACCAGGAGTGAATAATGCCATCTCCCGGACGTAAAGCGACCCCACCCCGGGTAGAGAAAAAGTCCGGTAATTGGTGATGAGTTTGAATATCAACCGGTTTCGGATAGGCTGCCGTGTGACAGAAACTCTGCATGACTAAATCGGCGCTAAAACCTAAACAGGCTAACTCTTTTAACTCGTCTCTGGTCATCGGGCCGGTGGTATCCTGAGACCCTACCGTAGTCATAATTGGGTCACAGGAAGTACCCGGCCGCACCCCGGGTAAACCGCAAGCTTTGCCGACCATTTTTTGCGCTAGGGTGTAACCTTTACCCGTGTCACTAGGCATAGTTGGACGGGTAAATAGGGTACTAGCCTCAAGTCCCAAGGCGTGACGGGTTTTATCGGTGAGACTGCGACCGATTAAGAGGGGAATACGACCGCCGGCCCGCACTTCATCCAGAATTGTCTCAGGTTTGAGGCTAAAAGTGCTAATAGTTGCGCCCGCTTCGTTGGTGATTTTGCCTTCGTAGGGATAGATTTTAATCACATCCCCCGTGTTCATTTGGCTAACATCGCATTCAAGCGGTAAAGCGCCGGAATCTTCAGCAGTGTTAAAGAAGATAGGGGCGATTTTACTGCCTAAAATATAGCCACCAGCACGTTTATTAGGCACAAAGGGAATATCATCGCCAATATGCCAGAGAACCGAGTTAATAGCCGATTTTCGGCTGGAACCAGTCCCGACCACATCCCCCACATAGGCGACCGGATGGCCTAATTTTTTCAATTCGGCAATGGTTTCTAAAGACCCCGGTTGACGGGTTTCTAACATTACCAAAGCATGGAGGGGAATATCAGGCCGGGTGGTGGCATGGGGAGCGGGAGATAGGTCATCTGTATTGGTTTCCCCCTGGACTTTGAAGACGGTGACGGTAATTTCTTTAGCAAGTTTCGGTTTAGCGATAAACCAAGCACCATTGGCCCAAGCATCGATAACCTGTTTAGCATAGGGATTGGTGTCGGATAATTCCAAAACCTCGTTAAATGCGTCGAATACCAGCAGGGTTTTACTTAAAGCGCTGGCGGCAGCGGCGGCGATATTAATATCTCTGGATTTCAGCAGTTCAATCAGAGAATGAACGTTATAACCACCTACCATGGTTCCCAGTAAGCTAACCGCACCCTGAGCGGAGATAACGCTAGATTTTATTTCACCTTTGGCAATTCCTGTTAAAAATCCCGCTTTAACGTAGGCCGCTTCGTCAACTCCGGGGGGAACACGGTCACGCAGCAGGGTCAGCAATTCTCCCCTGAGTTCTTCGGACGGATTTTTGAGCATTTCGCATAATTCCGCCGTTTGTTGAGCATTGAGGGGAAGGGGAGGGATACCTAATTTCGCTCGGTCGGCAACGTGCTGATGATAGGCTTCTAACATAGGTCTATTGTCTCCTAGTCTTCACTTGTGACGGTTTCTTCCTAGGTTACTGGATTTTTGCTAGTCTCTGAATTTCTAGGTTAACGAGAGATGACTTTGCTGTTTGACTTCCATAAAATGAGAAAATAGCGATCGATTGACTATATTGAGGCTTAGATAATGGCTATCACCGATTCTGATCTAGATTTAGCACAATATATCGACCATTCTCTCCTCATCCCCACCGCCACCAGTGAACAATTAGAGGCTTACTGTCAACAGGCTGATCAATATCATTTTCCCACCGTCTGCGTTTATCCCGCCGCCGTTAAGCAAGCTGTGCAGTTACTCCACGGCAAAAAAACTTTAGTTTCTACCGTGATTGGTTTTCCCGCAGGGGCCACTACCTCCGCAGTTAAACGTTATGAGGCTTTAGAAGCTGTAGATAATGGCGCTAAGGAGTTAGAGGTGGTTATTAATCTCGGTTGGCTAAAAGATGGGAAATCTGAGCAATTATTCCAAGAAATTGCTAGTATTTGTCAGGAAACCGGCCAGACGGTAAAAGCGATTCTGGAAACCTCGCAACTAACAGACACCGAGAAACGTTTAGCGGCGGAGATTTGCATGGATGCAGGAGTGAGTTATCTAAAAACCAGTACCGGCTGGTTTGGAGGTGCAACGGTTAGCGATGTCAAGTTTCTCAAGGAAATTAGCAAAGGCCGGGTAGGAATTAAAGCATCCGGCGGAATTCGCACCCTAGAACAAGCGCTCGCTCTGATTGAGGCCGGAGCCACCCGTCTGGGAACTTCCCGTGGTGTCGATTTAGTCCGTCAGCAAAAGGCCGCTTTTGAGGAGTAATACTAAATCCTGTTTAAAAGGTATAGGAAAGTGGGGTGTGGGGTGTGGGGAAGTGGGGTGTAGGGTGTAGGGTGTGGGGTGTAGGGTGTGGGGTGTAGGGTAGTGGGGTAGTGGGGTAGTGGGGTAGTGGGGAGAATAAATAAAAAATAATCTCCTGTCTCCTGTCTCCTGTCTCCTGAATCCTGTCTCCTGAATCCTGTCTCCTGAATCCTGTCTCCTGAATCCTGACAGCTAAAATGATGGCTGACATTCAATAAAAATAAGGGGGTTTATTTGCCGATAATTCGCTGTGGTAATCGAGAATTTAGAGATATTCAAGGGATTGTTTTTGATAAGGACGGTACGCTAGAGGATTCGCGGGCTTTCTGGTACGATCGAGCTATAGCCCGGATACAAGCCATTGAATCGCAAATCCCTGGTTTAGAGTCTTTATTAACCAAAACTTTCGGTATTGGGACAAATAGTCTCAATCCTGCCGGTTTAATGGCAGTGGGCAGCCGCAGAGATAATCATATCGCCGCTGCCGGTTGTATTGCTTCCACCGGCCGGGATTGGTTAACGGCAATGGCGATCGCAAAAGCATCCTTTCAAGCGGCCGATGAAAAGGTTCCCCCCCGCTTAAATCCCCTCTATCCCCAATGTTTAGAAGTAATTCGTTATCTGCACGCGGCCGGTTTACAATTGGCGATTCTTTCCTCCGATACCACAGCACGAGTTGAGCAATTTGTCAAGGAAAATCACCTATTAAATTATATTAAAATTGTTCGGGGATGCGATCGAGGTTTAAGTAAACCCGATCCCCTATTATTGCAAGAAACCTGTCAAGCTTTGGGGACCGCAGTGGACAAAACCCTGATGGTAGGGGACACTAAGGCCGATTGGGAAATGGCTAAACAGGCAAAATCAGCAGCAGCGATCGCAATTAGTTGGCAACCGGAAAACCATCAAGATTTACAATTAGCTGATGTGGTCATTAGAGAACTTACTGCCATCTCGGTTATCAGTTATCAGTTATGATTTTAGCTGTTAGGAGACAGGATTCAGGATTCAGGATTCAGGATTCAGGAGTCAGGAGATTATTTTTTATTTATTCTCCCCACACCCCACACCCTACACCCTACACCCTACACCCCACACCCCACACCCTACACCCCACACCCCACACCCCACTCCCCCACTTCCCAATTCATAATTCCCTCTATGCTAACAATTGCCTTACCGAAGGGTGCTTTACTAAACGAAAGTATCCAAATATTTCAGAAAATTGGCTTAGATTTTAGTGCCTTTCTTGACTCAAAAAATCGCCAATTACAGATTACCGACCCTACTAACCAAGCGAAAGCGTTATTAGTCAGAGCAACAGATGTACCAGTTTATGTAGAATACGGTCAGGCACAATTAGGCATCGCTGGTTATGATATTTTATTGGAAAAATCTCCCGATGTGGCTAATTTAATTGACCTAAAATTTGGTTATTGTCGGATGTCAGTAGCTGTCCCTGCTGATAGTCCCTATCAAAGTCCTCTAGACATTCCCCATCACGGTAAAGTTGCCTCAAAATTTGTCAATTGTGCTAAGGATTATTTTCGTCGTTTAGATATTCCCGTCGAGATTATACCTCTCTATGGTTCCGTAGAATTAGGCCCGATTACGGGGATGTCAGAAGCGATAGTTGACCTAGTGTCCACCGGTCGAACTTTACGCGAAAATGGTTTAGTAGAAATTGACGAATTATTTGCTAGTAGCGCTCGATTAATCGCCCATCCTCTAAGCTATAGACTAAATCGCGATCAGATTTATAACTGGGTAGAAAAGCTCAGTTTAACGAATCAGCACCCCCCTTATTAAGCGGGTATCAAGGGTAGGGTTGATTCATGAATCAACCCTACCTTAAATCAACCCTACCTTAAATCAACCCTACCTTGAATCAACCCTACCTTGAATCAACCCTAGGGATCAAGAGGGGATTAAAGGCAAAATCTATTTAATTAGAACCATTTACTTATTTCCCCCTAACCTAATTGTTTTAAGAGCAAACCAATAAGCGCACCAGCAAGAATTAACCAAGTAGAATTAA
>NZ_JASJFB010000561.1:0-1269 GCF_030065455.1 Microcystis sp. M53602_WE12
GCATATCCTACTCTTTCTTGTCTTTCATACCAAGCTTGTGTTCTGACATGGAGAGCTTTGTTGTAAACTAATCTTACACAGCCCAATGTGCGCCGCAATAGCGACTCTTGTTCTGGTGTTGGGTAAAATCGAAACGAATAGGCTTTTTCCATATCCCGCATTCTAGCATATATCGTGTAAACGATGCTCATATTTAACAGCAAAGCCGCCGTAAAACGGCGGGGTTTCAGACCCAAAATTTTCGATGAGAGCGATATGAACTAAGCTAATCGGCTTCGCTGAGATTAGCGTTTCCAAAACTAATCTCGCAGATTTTGCGCTTTTGACGCTTCCTTTGGCAGACTTACCGTTTGAGCCTAAATCCTGTTATAATAGGGTAAATAAAAACAATGAGATAAAATGCCCAAGAAAGCTTACTTAGCCGAACATCTAAGTTCAGAGGAACTGAAAGATAGATACAGAAGCAGTCAAGACTCAGTAGAAACAAGAAGATGGCACTTATTGTGGAAAATATCGTTAGGATGGACAATCAAAAATGCTGCAGTAGCTGTAGGATTAGATTATCAATATAGTTTTAGAATTCTCAAAAGATATAATGAATTAGGAGAAGAAGGAGTTAAAAATCTCAAGAAAAAAAGTGTGGAACATCGGAGAGGAAAAGAACCTTTATTGAAGGAAGAACAATTGCAAAAATTAAAAGAAGAACTGAAAAAACGTCCTGCCGATGGAGGAATCTGGACAGGTCCGAAGGTGGCTAGATGGATAGAAAAGGAAACGGGACGAGAAAAAGTTTGGAATCAAAGGGGATGGGATTACTTAAAAAAAGTGCAGATATTCTTGTCAAAAACCGAGACAAAAACATAAAAAGGGAGACCCAGTTAAACCAGAAAAATTTAAGCAGAATTTACCAGTAAAAGTCCAATAATTAAGAGATAAATTTACCAATTCTCAGATAGAAGTCAAAAACTTTAAGTTGCCGAGGGAATCATGCTCGATTTTCTACTTTGCTTATTCGCCAAAATTACAGCCAGCCGAGAGATTGTGGTCTCTAGTAGATGAACCCCTGGTTAATGAGCATTTTGAAACGATTGAAGCAATGGAAGAAACAATGACTAATGAAATTAAAAACTTGACTAACTAGGGTCTGCTGAAAAAGTTTTTCCTAGGGGCAGGGTGTAGGGTGTGGGGTGTGGGGTGTGGGGTTTTACCCATTTTCATCGGGTAAATTACCTAATTTTCAGGGAAAAAGTCCAGGGATTTTCCCCCCGA
>NZ_JASJFB010000208.1:0-2179 GCF_030065455.1 Microcystis sp. M53602_WE12
CAAAGATAGAAAGTCTCTAGCGCTGACAACTATGGCTGTAATTGTCCAAAAATACGGTGGTACATCGGTAGGTTCCGTGGAACGCATTCAATCGGTCGCTCAACGGGTCAAAAATACGGTAATAGCAGGAAACACCGTGGTGGTGGTCGTTTCTGCCATGGGTAAAACCACCGATGGATTGGTCAATTTAGCCAAACAAATCGCCGCCGAACCCTCGCGCCGGGAGATGGATATGTTATTATCCACGGGGGAACAGGTAACGATCGCCTTGATGAGTATGGCCCTAGAGGAAATCGGACAACCGGCCATCTCCCTAACCGGCGCTCAAGTGGGAATTGTCACGGAATCCGAACATAGTCGGGCCCGTATTTTAGAAATTAAAACCGATCGCCTCTCCCGTCATCTATCGGAGGGTAAAGTAGTTGTGGTCGCCGGTTTTCAAGGTGTTAGCGATAGTGATCAACTAGAGATTACCACCTTGGGGCGCGGTGGTTCCGATACCTCGGCCGTAGCCCTAGCGGCCGCCTTAAAAGCCGATTTTTGCGAAATTTACACCGATGTACCCGGTATTCTCACCACTGACCCCCGTTTAGTCCCCGAAGCGCGTCTTTTAGACCAAATTACCTGCGATGAGATGCTCGAATTAGCCAGTTTAGGGGCGAAAGTTCTCCACCCGCGAGCGGTGGAAATCGCTAAAAATTTCGGGGTTCCCTTGGTTGTCCGCTCCAGTTGGACAGAGGATCCGGGTACTTGGGTGACATCCCCGGCACCGAAACCGCGCACCCTGCAAGGATTGGAATTGACAAAAGCAGTGGATGCGGTGGAATTTGAGGGCAATCAGGCGAAAATCGCCCTTTTACGGGTTCCTGATCGTCCCGGTATCGCTGCCCGTTTATTCGGGGAAATCGCTCATCAACAGGTGGACGTGGATTTAATTATTCAATCGATTCACGAGGGGGACAGCAACGATATCGCCTTTACGGTGATGGGAAATGCCTTAAAAAAAGCCCAATCCGTGGCCGAAGCGATCGCACCGGTTTTACGTTCCCATCCCACTAATACAGAGGAAGCGGAAGTGATTATCGAATCCGGGGCCGCTAAAATCGCCATTACCGGCGCCGGTATGATCGGCCGGCCGGGAATTGCTGCCCAAATATTTAGCACTTTGGCCGCAGCGGCAATTAATATCGAAATGATCTCCACTTCTGAAGTAAAAGTCAGTTGTGTCATCGATGAAGCGGACGGAGAAAAAGCAATTAAAGTCCTTTGTGATGCTTTTCAAGTGGAGTATTCTGCTAAAGTTGCTCATTGCGAAATCCCTAAAAATTTAGTCCCAGTACGGGGAGTGGCCCTAGATAATAATCAGGCCCAAATGGCCATTCGTAACGTCCCCGATCGCCCCGGGATGGCGGCGAGAATTTTCTCGGTTTTAGCGGCAAAAAATGTCAGTGTTGATATGATTATTCAATCCCAACGCTGTCGCATTGTCGATGGTATTCCCCGACGGGATATCGCTTTTACTTTACCCCAAGCTGATGCTAATTTAGCCCAAAAAATCCTCTTAGAACTATCGGAAAGTTTGGGTTTACAGGAAGTGGTGGTTAATAATGATGTGGCCAAAGTGAGCATTGTTGGTTCGGGAATGGAAGGACAACCGGGGGTAGCAGCACGCTTTTTTGAAGCTTTAGCAAAGGAGAAAATTAATATTTTGATGATTGCTACTTCTGATATAAAAATCAGTTGTGTGGTGAATCAGGAAGATGGAGTCAGGGCCCTACAAGTGGTTCACGCCGCTTTTGGATTGGCCGGACAGGGTAAAATTGAAGTACCCGCCTAAATGAAATTACAAGTTCTATGATGGGGGTAAGAGTTGTTTAATTGTTGGCAACTTATACCCCCAAAAACCCGATAAATAAGTTAACCCTCATCACCCCTATTTTATCTATGGACCCTCTTACAGGAGCAGCGATCGCAGTTGGTTCGATTATTGCCACTAAAGCGCTAGAGAAAACCGGTGAAAAAGTGGGAGAGAAAGTTTGGCAACAAACAGAAAAATTTCTCACTTCCCTGAAACAAGTTTGGCTCTTCGGTTTGTGTTATGCAATGGACGGGGATTATAAGGGATGGAACCCTTATATAGAAAGGCATTTAGCGATTTTTGTCAATTGTTTTTTATCTA
>NZ_JASJFB010000769.1:0-4963 GCF_030065455.1 Microcystis sp. M53602_WE12
TCTTACCCGTACCTTTTGTATCCATCCATAACCTTACACATTTGTTACGGATGAATTGAGCAGTACGAATAGCATCGTCTATGGCTTGATACTGTTGAGTTTTAGCTTTAACTTTAAACTCTAAGACAAACATTTTACGCAGGGGGGACTTAGACAAAATCAGTATAGCACAATAAAAGTTAAGTTAACAAGATATAGTTTAAAAAGCCGTCCTAAAAGGACGGGGCTTTAACCCAAAATTTCGGTAAGTAAACTGTTCAGTATCTAACCCTCTGCCGATTGCCTCAGTTGATTCCTATTCAAATCAGGTAATTTTAGTTGCTCGCCATGGAAATCTGGATTATTTTACGTTTTTCAATCGCCGCTGCCATTATCGCTTTAGTTTGCTGGTCTTTAGCCAGTGCCGTGCGCGATAGTTGGCAAGTTGCCCGACGGATGCACTCCATCCCTTGCTCCCACTGCCGCTACTTTACCAACGATTATCGCCTCAAATGTAGTGTACAACCCAGGAGCGCCAACACCGAACAAGCGATCGACTGTGGCGATTATTTTCCTGATGCCTAGTCTGCCATAATACCGAAAAGCTGTTCGAGATGGTGCGAAATTTGCTAGTCTAGGCTAAATAGGTCTGAAATAGTATAGAAACGTGGATACAATTATTGGTCGGGGCAAAACAGCCCGTAGAGCTTACGGTATCGATGAAATCGCACTTGTACCCGGAGTGCGAACCCTCGATCCTAGTTTAGCCGATACCCGTTGGTCTCTCGGCAATATCGAGCGGGAAATCCCGATTATCGCCAGCGCTATGGATGGGGTGGTGGATACTAAAATGGCCGTCCTTCTCTCCGAGTTGGGGGCGCTAGGGGTACTAAACCTCGAAGGTATTCAAACTCGTTACGAGGATCCTAACCCGATTCTCGATCGCATTACCGCAGTCGGCAAAGCAGAATTCGTCGGTTTAATGCAGGAACTCTACGCAGAACCGATTAAACCGCAACTAATCGAGCTTCGTATCCAAGAAATTCAAGAAAAAGGCGGTATTGCGGCAGTTAGCCTCACCCCTGCCGGTGCCGTCAAATACGGTGCTATCGTTGCCCAAGCAGCGGCCGATATTCTCTTTGTCCAAGCAACCGTCGTTTCCACTGCCCATTTATCCCCAGAAGCTATCACCCCCCTCGATTTAGTACAACTGTGTCAAGAAATGCCCATTCCCGTGGTTTTGGGTAACTGCGTCACCTACGAAGTCGCCCTTAACCTGATGAAAACCGGGGCAGCCGGGGTTTTAGTCGGTATCGGTCCGGGGGCTGCCTGTACTTCTCGCGGCGTTTTAGGAGTGGGAGTTCCCCAGGCCACTGCTGTGGCCGATTGTGCCGCCGCTAGGGACGATTTTTTCCGAGAAACCGGTAAATACGTCCCCGTTATTGCCGATGGCGGCATTATTACCGGCGGTGATATCTGCAAATGTATCGCCTGTGGCGCCGATGCGGTGATGATTGGTTCTCCCATTGCCCGGTCCGTGGAGGCCCCCGGCCGCGGTTTTCACTGGGGTATGGCCACACCTAGTCCGGTTCTACCCCGGGGAACCAGGATTAGTGTGGGCAGTACGGGAACTATTGCCGAAATCCTCGTTGGACCGGCAAAATTAGATGATGGTACTCATAACCTCCTAGGGGCGCTGAAAACCAGTATGGGGACTTTAGGTGCTAAGAACTTAAAGGAAATGCAACAGGTGGAAGTGGTGATTGCCCCCTCGCTGCTGACGGAGGGTAAAGTCTATCAAAAGGCCCAGCAGTTAGGTATGGGTAAATAAAAGTTATCGGTGAACAGTGATCGGTTATCTGCTTCTCGGAGCAGTTTTTGATTTTTGCCAGAGATGGATTTTCTGCTTGGGATTACCATCACCTTCGGGTTCGGTTCTACCGACTGCCACTATCTCAAAAAACTGTTAAATTGGAAGGGAGCATCTCATTTATGCAAGCGAGTAATTATACTTGTCCCTAAAACTGGTTTCTAGCAAGGCTTTCAAAATAGCTTGACATAAAACCTGATTTAGGAGTTACAAAGGTGAAATGCTCCCAATTGGAAGAACCAAAAGGATAATTTAAAAAAATTGAGTTAAGGAGATCAAAGGTGTATAGAGAAAACGATCGCCCTCACAATTTATTCGGTACCGATAGTGAATTTTCCGAGAGTTTGTGGCAGTATGTCCAGACCTTAAGTCCCGAAACAATCGCCCAACTCTCGAAACCAGAATCCCAAGAGGTTTTCCAAGTGATGGAACGCAACATTATCGGACTTTTGGGCAACCTTCCTTCCGAACATTTCGGTGTCACTATCAGTACCAGTCGCGAACATCTGGGCCGGTTATTGGCCTCGGCAATGATGAGTGGTTACTTTCTCCGCAATGCTGAACAGAGAATGAATTTTGAAAGATCCCTCGCTACTCTCCAGAGCGGTTCTAGCGATTTTTAAAGTTGAGCGGTAGTTAGGTTAGTTGGAAAGGGAAAAAGAAGCAATCGGTAATCAGCTATCAGTTGTCCATTTTTAGTTGTCTTTTATTGCATTAGTTAGCCATATAACTTTTATCTGACTAATAACTGATAACTGATAACTGATAACTGATAACTGATAACTGATTAAAGACAATTTTGCTGCCAGATTAGCTCTTTTTCGATTCCCTGTTTTTCTCCGGGGGGGACAGTCCTTTCCCGCATAATATAAAGTTGCAGGGATTTAATCTGTTGATCCCTACTGTGCTGCTGATTCCAGTTTTGACAGAGATACTGACCAAACTCTCCATAAACTGACCGACCGATAGCTCGATTAAGATTAATAAAATATACCCGCCACTGCATGGTTTTATACAAACGATTGCGATCGCTATCCGTGGGTTTATCCCAAATTACCGGCTGTCCTTCTCTAAATATATCTACCGTGGAACCATCGGCTAATTGACTGACTGCCACAAACCAAGCATCATCGCGAGGGGGACTAGGGGAAAAAATAGTCCAATATTGGTCTAAACGGGTAACTCTTGCCAGAATATCAATTGTATTAAAAGTACGACGGGTGAGCAAGCGATCAAGAGACTTAATTAGAGGTGTATTTAAATCGCCTCTATCGACCGATTGCCGGACAAAACTGCGTAAATTCCAGATACTCGTCAACAAGAAGAAGAAAATTACCAAAATATTTAAAGGTAAAGAGGATTTAATCGTCAGGGGACGAAACTTGAGAGGTTTGGTGAAATTGCCCATAAAACGACGATGGGAGGCAATCCACTCATAAATTCTCGTTCCCAGGGTCATAAGGGGCGGTAAACGCAAAATTGGCGCTAAAAACCAGAAAATTGGCGAAAGACTGACAATATAAACCAATGCTGACCATTTAAACCGACGTTTTCCCTGCCAATCTTCCACTACCCAAGAATTTTGGGCCACCATATCCTCGTATATTGAGGGGTTATCCTGCGCGACTAACAGGGGAGTGCCGGGTAAAATGAGAAACGTGCGGAGAAGATGAACAACTTTCTTGCAAAATCCACAATCTCGATCATAATTAATCCTTAAACCTTCCCTTTCTGGGTTTATTATCCGTTTTTGTCCCCAATCCCAGACTAAGCTAGGGATGATCGGCAACCAATAGGTAACACTCAAGAAAGGGAAAACCCCTAAATGTAGAATCAGCGCAAAAACCGTATGCAAGAAAATAAAGGAAACTACGGCGATTATTTTAAATAAACTATTGCGAAAGGGAACAAACATCAATAGCGGACCGAACCATTCAAAGCCTAGGGCTGAAATTGTCAGGAATTTGAGGAATTGCTGCGGTAAAGTCAGTAAAAAACTCCCGAAAGCGGTAGCGTATTGATCGTAACTAAGAGAGTAATAAACGGCTGTACCGTCGGGCCACCAAGTCTCACTTTTGAGTTTAAAAACCACTGACCACATATATATGTAACACACCTGTATCATAAAAGCCACCGTGGCGGCCGAAACTACGCGCTTGGGTAGGGGGTTGGGATTGGTGTTTAAGGCACTTTCCACGGAATAACAGGCACCAAGGGGTAAAAACATCGCCCAGAATAATACTGCCCGGATTACGTCATCGGCGGCAAATAGTAACAGGGGGTTGCGATGATGTAAAGAGACGATTAGCGCCCAAGTGGCGATCGTGGCTAAACGGGTATGATAGCCAATTAAAAGCAATAATGCGATCGCTATAGCGACAATAAACAGGATACTCTGCACCAGCACCGAGTCACTGAGAGCAAAAATAGACCAGTAAAAAGGACTAGCAGAGACTTTCGATAAGCTTCCTAGGGGTAAAACCCCCAATCCGCTGTAATGGGCAGTTACTTGGCTAAAACGAACCGATAAATCTACTAAAACCACTAACGCCAAGGCAATGCGAAATAAAGCCAGCGATCGCAGGTCAAACCCGAAAATCTCTGCCAGTCTTTGTCCAAATGATTTTGTCATTATCGCCATAGGATGATGATTCCCTCCACTTCTTCAATAAACCTACTTTTTGACTCTCCCCCGCTAACCGCTCGCACGGTGTAGCGGGGGATTCTTGGTTCATCTGCTCTTGACTAGATCAAACAGGTTTAACTGAACGATCCCCGTTAGATCGCCTCCGCAAGCGTTTTCTAACAGGGTCAGTCCGACCGCGTTTTTTCCTCGGTTCTCGATTACCTTCGCCGATGCCGTATCTCTCGGTTCGATGTGACCACAAGAATCGCATCGGTGAACTCTTTCCGATAACGACTTTTTACCAGTGAACGCGCCACAATTAGGACACTCTTGCGAAGTTCCGTTTTTATCAACCTTAAGATAATATCGCCAATTCAAAAATGAAACGCATCAACCTCAAGAGTTGACAAAGAAAGGCTCATCAGGTACTGTCTGATCATTAACAAAAACAAATCAGACCCAAAAACGAAGCCCCCAACATCTTAACA
>NZ_JASJFB010000485.1:0-1848 GCF_030065455.1 Microcystis sp. M53602_WE12
AAGCAATTTTGTTGGTCAAAATAGTTAAGGTTTTTACCAAACTTTTTCGACTCGGTTTTGCGATGATAAACACAAGCATTATAAAGAGAGCAGTGTAGCTTTTGACCGTAATGAAGCTTGTTATTTTGTGTTTGGTTTGGATCAAGACGAAAAGTAATTCTCTTGATAGCCATAACTGATCGACCTAGGAAAGTTATACTTTTAGTATAGCCTACAGATATAGTAGTCTGTCAAGTTTGAATTGAGGGATAGAGTTTTTTTAATTTAATACGAGCATCAGCAGTAGTAAATCTCCAGTCAACTGAATTTGACTTTTCATTTCGATTTTCTTCCCAGACCTTAATTTCTTGTTTTAAACTATCCATGTCTGGGATACGACGATCGAGACATTGACGATTCAAAACGCTCAACTCAATTTCTGCCATATTTAACCAGCTGCCATGTTTGGGAGTGTAATGAAATTCGAGTTTATCTAAAATTCTCTTGGCCTCTTCCGGTTCAAAGGCTTTATATAATGAGGCTTTTACATGAGTATTTAAGTTGTCTTGAATTACTCTAATTTTCTGGGCATCCGGATAACGCTCATCAACCAAATATTTCATTTGGTGTGCATAATCGCTCGCCGTCCTTTGTTGTGTAACTTCTACATGTCGCCCACCTTGTAATGGTTCAAAAAACATAAACATATTGGCTACACCATTACGCTCATATTGATAGTCATACCTTTCTGGTTCTCTCGGTTCGGCTGGTATTTTCTCTTTTGTTTCTTTGACTAATTGTTGACAACTCTCATCAAAACACAGCCAGGGATTTTGCTGGTCATACTCACTATGATAAATATCCAAGACATCTTCCATGGCACAGACAAACTCCGCTGATTCTTTTGGGGGAATGACCCATGATTGATTCAGCCATGGTTTCAATTCATTTTTTTTAAGGTTTTTCTGATGGTTTCTCGTGATATTTTTTCCACATATTCAAGTTCGACCATTTTATCTGCCAGCATTTGAAGTGTCCATTTTGCTCGTCCCGTTGGTGTTTCACTACAAGCGATGGCAATCAGAGCTGCTTCCTTTTCCCCATCGATAATTTTGGCACGGCGATGTTCTGGCTTTTTTCGAGTTAATGATGATTCAATTCCTGACTCGACAAATCTTTGTCGTACTCTCTCAATGGTGGCTTGAGCAACATTTAAGGCTTCACTAATTTTCGAGTCAGTCCAACCACCTTCCTGTTGATTGACATCTGCTAAAAGTAGTATTCTGGCATGGTTCATTTTGTAAGCTGCTATTTTTCCTTTCTTGGTTAGCTGCTCGAGTTCAGTTCTTTCGGAGTCTGTTAGCTCTACAATATATTTTTTCTTCGGCATTTTTTTGTCTGAAGTTGGATAACTTCTTCCAGATTAGCTCTTTTTTGGCTCTTCGTTACTTGTTATGGTTTGATAGGGGGGCATAGAGCGACTAAATCCTTATCTGGTAAAAGACTTAATTGATTAGTTCGCTCTAGATAAAAAACAATTGACAAAAATCGCTAAATGACTTTCTATATAAGGGTTCCATCCCTTATAACCCCCGTCCATTGCATAACACAAACCGAAGATCCCTCTTTTTTTATCCCTCAAAACAAAATTGATGCTCTAATAGGTTGTCAATATGAAACCCAGAAAAGGCTCTCATAGTGTTTTTAGCGTGCGGTTACACTTTGTTTTTGTCACTCATTAGACCTCTTGCAAAAGTCTTAAGTTGATCCTTGTACAGCAACATTTTTGAAGATTATCAACTACTAATAAATAATTAACTGAAAGTCCCTCCTATTATTGTTTCTATCGTTTGTTTTCGGATTTATGCA
>NZ_JASJFB010000502.1:0-6162 GCF_030065455.1 Microcystis sp. M53602_WE12
GAAATGGGGCGAAAGTCTGTGGACTCTGTGTAAGACAGTACATGGTTTTTTAACTGTGGTATGCGACGGTGGTGGAAGCAGAAACTTAAATCGTGAGGTTTAGGAATCGCCGCACTTTTAGGGCGGCGAGGATGTCAACTCATGATATTCTGATTCAATCAGTAGCGTTTGAGAGCCTATGTCCCCATCTCAATTTAATTTTCAAGAAAACGAACTCGAAGAAGCGGATATCATAACCCTCTGGGATGAGCAAGGTCGATCGCTGGACTGTTATATTGAGAATGCCTATGAAACCGATGATCTCACCTATATGCTTCTTGTCCCCGTGGATACCCCGGTGATGATTCTAGCTTGGGATGAGGAATCGGAGGAAGAAGAATCTGATGCCTTCTTAATCGAAGATAGCGAGGAAATCGAGCGGATTTTCGCCGATGCTAAAGCGGTTTTAGCAGAATTAGACCTATTGCTCAAATCCACTGCCCACACCTTGACTGTTAGTGGTGAATTACCGCCCCTAGAAGAAGATAATGTTCTCAGTTTAGAAATTGATGGCGATGAACCCTCCTCGTCATCAGAGCCGGAAGAATTGCAATTTCTCGCCAGTTTCTTTTCGGAAGACCAAAAATACTCGATTTACAGTCCCCTAGCTCCTTTGTTATTCTTAGCCGTCGGTGATGCGGAAGGGAAAGTTGAATTAGTTTCCCCCGATGATGACGGTATGGGACCAATTCTAGAGGAACTTTTGTTTGATGAACTCGATTAATTACACGATCTTACCAAATCCGCCGACCAAAATTTGTGAGCAATCTAGTGACAGTATATCTTTCGGGATTTTATTATCCTCGTGATTAAAACGGATTTGGTATTTTTTTCCCTAAATTAATTACACATTTTCCTAACCACTGACGAACCTATTATCTATCGGATAGGCTGCTAGCCTCTGCTTGCTGGCAAAAGTGAGGGGCAGCCTCAGACAGGCACTAATGCCAAAGGAAGAATTAATAATCAGTCTTTAGTCAGAAGATTTGGTATCAGAGCAGCACAAGGCTGACGTTTAGGGGCTGGCTGCGATAGGATAAAAAAGTGCTAGATAAAAACTCCTCTCCCTTCTGGTCCTTAGTTGCGGGTCACTGGTTCAAGCTCATCTGTGGAGCTAGTTACCAGGATTTGCCCACGATTCGCAACCTCGCTTTGACCTATACTATCGCCGGGGCCGATTGTATTGATGTGGCCGCCGACCGAGCCGTGATTGTTGCGGCCCGCGAAGGCATCGAAACCGCCGAAAAAATCGCCGGATTCCCCCCAAATCGACGACCTTGGTTAATGGTCAGTCTCAACGACGGGGAAGATCCCCACTTTCGTAAAGCTGTCTTTAACCCGCAACTCTGTCCGGTCGATTGTCCCCGTCCCTGCGAAAAAATCTGTCCCGCTTATGCTATCGATAGGGGAGGAGTAATCGAACAGCGCTGTTATGGTTGCGGTCGCTGCTTACCCGTTTGTCCCCCGCAAATAATCGAGACAATATCCCGTGTCTGTCAACCCGCAGAAATTATCCCCTTAATTATCGAAATGGGAGTCGATGCGATCGAAATTCATACCCAAGTCGGTCATCGAGAGGAATTTGCTCGACTCTGGCAAGCGATCGCACCTCTAACTAAAAACCTAAAAATCCTCGCCATAAGTTGCCAGGATGATCAGCAGATCATTGATTACCTCCACTATCTGCGAGAAACTATTTCACCCCTAAGCTGTCCTCTGATTTGGCAGACGGACGGCCGGCCGATGAGCGGCGATATCGGCAAAGGAACCACCCACCCGGCCATTAACATGGCCAAAAAAGTCCTCTCCGAAAATCTAACCGGATTTGTGCAGTTAGCTGGGGGAACCAATGACCATACCGTGACCAAATTACAGCAACTGGGACTGAGAGAAAAAATCGCTGGTATTGCATCTGGAAGTTACGCCCGTTCATTGATTTTGCCAATTTTAGAGCATTTAGACCAGCCTAACCTTGAAAATGACCCCCAAGCCTACCAAGAAGCCGTTAAAGCTGCTTCTATTCTCGTTGCTCAATTGAAAGCCTAGCCTTGGTCAAAAAACTATAATATTTTTTTAATTGACAACTAACCCCTAAATGTGTTAGACCCCAAGAAAATCTTGGCAATAAAAACAGCCAATTATCGCCAAAACCTTTTACTATTAATGCCAGAAACCCTACCCTCCTCTCGGATGCCAGTTACCGACGATTTAAACAAACTCTTGGCAATTCTACCTGCGCGGATTCGCGGCAAAATCGAGGAACACCCGCGGCAGCATCAACTGATCGAAGTAGTTATGGATTTGGGACGCATACCAGAAGCGCGTTTTCCCGATGGGGCGATCGATCTGGGGGACGAACCGATCTCAAAAGAAGAAATCCAGTATTCGATCGCCCGGGTGGGCAGTTTTAGCGGCGATAATCGCGCCGGGATTGAACGCACCCTGCACCGCATCAGTGCCATTCGCAATCGAGACGGGGAAATTATCGGTTTAACCTGTCGTATCGGTCGGGCCGTTTTCGGTACGATCACCCTGATTAACGACCTAGTGGAAACGGGTAAATCCCTGCTGCTGCTCGGTCGTCCGGGGGTAGGGAAAACCACCGCTCTCCGGGAAATAGCCCGAGTTTTAGCCGACGACCTCAATAAACGGGTAGTGATTATCGACACCTCCAACGAAATCGCCGGGGATGGAGATATTCCCCATCCGGCCATCGGTCGCGCTCGTCGGATGCAGGTGGCCCGTCCGGAATTGCAGCATCAAGTCATGATCGAAGCGGTGGAAAACCATATGCCAGAGGTGATCGTGATTGATGAGATCGGTACGGAATTAGAAGCTCTGGCCGCTCGCACGATCGCCGAACGCGGGGTGCAGTTGGTGGGAACCGCCCACGGCAATCAATTGGAAAATTTAATTAAAAACCCAACTTTATCGGATTTAGTCGGGGGAATTCAGGCAGTAACTCTCGGAGACGAAGAAGCGCGCCGCCGGGGTTCTCAGAAGACCGTTTTAGAACGCAAAGCACCGCCCACCTTTGACATTGCCATCGAAATGTTGGAACGTCAGCGCTGGGTCATCCACGAGGACGTATCTACCACGATCGATCAACTGCTGCGGGGACGGGAAGCAATTGCCCAAATCCGTTGGGTAGATGAGGAGGGGAAAGTACAAGTCGCTCAGGAAGAACCAAAATCGGAAAACTTGACCCCTTTGCGCGGCAATTATCTGCCGGAAATGGATAAACCCAAGGGATGGCGGGCCGATGGCCGGATGACTCCCGTGGCCCGTTTCCCTGCGGGCCCCCTCAACCGGGAAAACGATTTCGATCGCCTCCTCGAACAATCTTGGCTGCAGGAAGAACCGGAAACGGAAAAAGTCCGCGTCCCCGGTCCCAATGGCGAAGATTGGCCGGTTTATGTCTATCCCTACGGAGTCAGTCGCGCCCCGATCGAACAGGTAGTACAGGCCCTAGATTTGCCGATCGTTTTGACCAAAGATTTACAGGGGGCCGATGCGGTGCTGGCCCTGCGTTCCCACGTTAAAAATCAGTCAAAATTGCGTCAAATTGCCAAAGTAAGACAAATTCCCATCCACGGCATCAAATCCAATACCCTGCCCCAAATTTCTCGCGGTTTAAAGCGGATTTTGGGCATTGATGACCCGATGAATCAGGAAGGTGCAGATCTGCGTTTATTTGCCCGCAGCGGTAGTGATGACGAGATCGAAGCTTTGGAGGAGGCCCGGTTAGCGGTGGAACAAATCGTTATTCCCACCGGCCAACCGGTGGAGTTACTGCCGCGATCGGCGAAAGTGCGGAAAATGCAGCACGAATTAGTGGAACATTACCGTCTCCAATCCGATAGCTTCGGAGAGGAACCGAATCGCCGTATTCGCATCTATCCAGCTTAGGAGTCGGGAATTTGAAGCGACGCACGCTCATCATTCTAGGTACAGGGGCGGCGATCGGTGCGGCGGCCCTCCGGATTATCCATCGTCCCCAATCGGCGGCGGAATTGCGCGCCAAAATGCCCCTAGCTGAAAGAATTAAGCTCTGTCTCGATCTGGCTAAGATTAAACTAGCGACCACGATCGATTATCTCGATAGTTATGCCCGTCGGGGCATTCTCTATCCCTATCTTACCCATCCAGAGCCATCGGGTTTTACTTTCTTCAATTGGCTACGGAGGGGGAATAGTCCCACCCCCGGCACTTGGAAGTTGGCAAAGGCCAATTTTTGGGCGGCAGGGGCTTTTGCTGCTTTATTATGGAAAATTGCTGACTTAGAATCAAACCCTATGGATGCGGGATTTTGGTCAGCTGCCGCGAAAAAATGGAGCGATCCCTTAAAAGAAACCAGTTTGAAGAACAAAGACATCGCTCTTAATAATGTACTGGTGTTTGCCCCTTGGTTTGAGTCGGGACAGGGCCAGGAAAAACAGACAGCTTTAGAGATAACTTTACGGGGGGCCAGACAACTAGCGCAACCTTTTCAGGATGGTAAAGGGAGTTATCACACCGATATCGGGACTTTTGGCTGGTTACGCAAGGCCGATCGCACCGATCAGCAAGAACATTGGCAGGTTTTTATCGACCATACGATCAATATAGAACAAATGCTCTGGGCAAGTCTCCACAATCCTGACCCCAAGGAGGCAAAAGATTGGCAAGAAAAGGCCCTTTCCCACATCCGCACCATTAGCCGCACCTTTGGGGCTAACCGTCGCCCGGGTAAAACGGGAACTTGGCAAAGAGGCTATTTTGATCAAAATGTCAACTCTCCCACCTATAGAAATTTCTTATTTAATGAGGGAAAACAGGGCTGGCGCGATGATAGCACTTGGTCCCGGGGTCAAGCTTGGTTTATTTATAGTGCCACGACGGCCTATATTTACACCGGCGATCCGGAAATGTTAACCATTGCCAAGGATGCCATTAATTATTATCTGGACAATTTGCCCGATCGCTGGCCCGGTGGACAAAGACGCGCCGGGGATTTTATTCCTCCCTGGGACTTTGATTATGCCTTGCAAAAAAATGGCGCTACGGAAAAGGATTCTTCGGCAGCGGCGATCGCTGTGGCGGGGATGATTCGCTTATTAAAAGCTTTACCCAGCAGTGATCCTAGTTATGGAACCTATCGAGAGGCGATCGATAATACTCTCTTGAATTTGACTTCTTTTGCCTATTTTCCCGACGAAACCGCCCCAGAGATGAGTTTATTGCGTCATGGTTGTTATCATCATCCCGCCGCGATTCAACCCAGCCAAATCTATGATACGGGTTTAATTTGGGGAGACTTGTTTTTTATAAATGCTTTGGCTGAATACCAAGATTTACCCGCTACTTAGGGCTGGCTGAATAAATCTAAAAACCTTGTTGGATAATATCTTTAGACTTTTTGTCAATCAAAAAGTACCGGCCCTGGGAGTGATCAGGGGGCAAATTCAGGGACTTTTTCCCTGAAAATTAGGTAATTGACCACCTGAAAATCGGTAAAACCCACACCCTGCCCCCAGGAAAAACTTTTTCAGCCAACCCTAAATATAACTTAACTCAGTAAAAAAGACTTATTCGGATGGACAAGAAAGCCTTTTTTCAGCGCTTCTCGTCCTAATAACATCCGAAAACCCATGACATCGCGATTAGTTAAAGTTAATTCGATCGCCCATTGACGACCACCAAGCAATACGTTTGTTCTAATAACGGGACGTAGTTGACTTTGACCCCCAGAATTTTTTACCTGTCGCCATTCGAGGATTTCTGCGGTGGTGGTGACAGTGTGGTGACTATCTTTTTGGTAGGGATGAACTTGAAAGCGCAGCCAATTGCGATCGCCATCTCGAAAAGGATGGAGATGAAAAGCGTGTAGGGCCGAGGAGCGAGCGCCTGTATCAATCTTGGCCTTTATTTTGGTAATGCCTAAATCAGGTAAATCGAGCCATTCTCGCCAACCGATGATGATTTTATCGGGTTTCATCCGTCTATTTAGGGTCTGCTGAAAAAGTTTTTCCTAGGGGCAGGGTGTAGGGTGTGGGGTGTGGGGTGTGGGGTTTTACCGATTTTGAGGGGGTCAATTACCTAATTTTCAGGGAAAAAGTCCCTGAATTTCCCCCTGATCACTCC
>NZ_JASJFB010000140.1:0-1674 GCF_030065455.1 Microcystis sp. M53602_WE12
AGTGATTGGGGGGAAAATTTAGGGATTTTTTCCCTGAAAATTAGGTAATTGACCACCTGAAAATGGGTAAAACCCCACACCCCACACCCCACACCCCACACCCTGCCCCCACGAAAAACTTTTTCAGCAGCCCCTAATTAGAATAATCGACTAACCCGAATAAATCCCGATTAATCGGACAAAATAAGGCAATTTGCCGATTCAGGGGTCAGAGGACAGAAAAATTGTCAGACAATCGGGAAAAAGTGACGGAGGAAAAATTTTTCCGAACAGGAGTAGCAAAAAAATCCCAGTCCGGGTAAAATTGATTATCGATCGATTGTGTGAGGAGTCCGATCCCCATGACCAATAAACACACAGCAAGGCTGCTGGGCAGTTACCTGCAGCGCCTGCCTGCCCATAGTTGGCTCGTCCTAGTTTTTTGGGCTTTGATTATCGCTCCAGTCCAAGCTGCTGTGGAGTTACGCATTGCCATCAGTAAAGGTGTTAGCGCCGTCTCCGTGGGCAGTTCCACCGATGCTGTGGTGAAAGATGGGGCTGGCAGAGTCCTAGGAGAATTGACCGCCATGAATGCCCTCAATGCTAATCCCAGAGGAAAAGCGGTGGGTTTGGCCGATTGGCAGGCCAGTCAATTGATCATCGAACCGGAGAATGATGGTTACGTCTGGATTAATGATCGCTGGTATCGAGGACGAACAAGGATCATTCGGCAGGGTTCTGGGGTGACAGCCCTAAATTTAGTCGATTTAGAGGAATATCTCTATAGTGTCGTCGGTGCGGAGGCGATTCCCTCCTGGCCGCAAGAGGCCTTAAAAGCCCAATCTGTGGCGGCGCGCACCTATGCTCTCTACCAAATGAATACTTCTGGTAATCGCATCTACGATCTCGATACTACCACCCGCACCCAAGTTTATAAGGGTCTAGAAAGCGAGTTTACTAGCACCCATGAGGCAGTTAATGCCACCGCCGGACAAATTATGAGTTTCAACGGCAAACCGATTCTAGCGGTGTTTCACTCCTCCTCCGGGGGTCATACGGAAAATGTCGAAGATGTTTGGAATTCCCCCTTACCCTACCTGCGCGGTGTCGTCGATTACGATCAAGTCGCCCCGGTATTTCAATGGTCAAAAAACTTTAGTGCCAGGGAATTAGGCCGTTTAATCGGTGGTGTCGGTCGCGTGCGATCGCTATCTCCCGAAAGGATCACTCCCCACGGACGGGTGATTAGAATGCGTATAGTGGGCGATCAAGGCTCTAAATTAATCTCTGATACCCAATTACGGCGAATACTCGAGCTGCGTAGTACCCTATTCACGATTTCAGCTAATAACGGTACTTTTGCCATCAATGGTCGCGGTTTCGGTCATGGGATCGGTTTAAGTCAATGGGGTGCTTTTTCCCTCGCTGACCAAGGGGTGACTTATGATCGCATTCTCAGCCATTATTATCAAAATGCTCGTTTAACTGAAATGCCCAATTAAAAAGGCTGTCAGCCATTTCCAGTGAACAGTGAACAGTAAAGAGTGAACTGATAACAAGGATTGAATCTAAAACCTAATTGGTTAAGCTAAGTAGGGTCTGCTGAATAAATCTAAAAACCTTGCTGGATAAGACTTTTAGCCTTTTTTGAAATCCAAAAGTACCAGATATGGGAGTGATCAGGGGGAAATTCAG
>NZ_JASJFB010000110.1:0-2535 GCF_030065455.1 Microcystis sp. M53602_WE12
ATTGTCAGACACCCCCATGATCAAGGGGGATCCCCCCGCCTATCGGCACCCCCCTTATCAAGGGGGGCAGGGGGGATCAAAACCCCCCTTATCAAGGGGGGCAGGGGGGATCAAAACCCCCCTTATCAAGGGGGATCCCCCCGCCTATCGGCACCCCCCTTATCAAGGGGGGCAGGGGGGATCAAGGACAAAATCTATCTTCAATTTAATTGAAACCACTTACTTAAATATTCTTGATTATACTAAAGTTTTTCGTCGGAGCCGGGCGGGTCTTGCCCCTTACCCCATCTCAACAAACAATTTTAACCAGAAAATTGCCAAGGCCTTGACAAATTCCCAGATTTGTTCTATTATTTTGTTATAGTGGGAATCCGTGCTGCCCTGTAACCCCCCTATTTGGGGTTTGCTAAAAAAGTACGGGCGAAGCATTCGGATAGAAAATCTACGGTTTCAGTGATAGGTTATTGCCCGAATGCTTCGCCCCTACAGGACGCGGGCCGATGAAGACGCAAGGTTTTGAAGCACGATTCTCTCCTTGCACCTGTTTCGCAAGACAGACCCCCAAAACCCTTACCTTGCCTACATTTCACATTTATTAAGCAAGCCCCATTCTGGGCTGAGATATTAGCCAAAAATATAACAAAAGAATTTAGGTCATTGTTTCTTGTTTCGTTTCCGATACCCAACGACGGAATAATTCCACAGCAATCCGATAATGGGAGTCTTGGCATTCGATGACATGATGATTTTCAAGGGTTTTTAGGGCCCGGTCGAGAGTTGTGGCAGTTAATCCGGTGCTGGACAGTAAATCTGCCCGGGTTAATCCTTGCAGATGGGGAGAAAGAACTATTAAAATTTCCTGTTGTCCGGCCGCATCTTGTTTAGCCTGTTTCCAGACACCCGTAAAATAATAATTCCCCCTTTGGAAAAACTCAGCATCGATGGCTTTTTCCACATCTTCCACCTGAAAACGAATATCTTGGGGACGTTGCAACTCAAAGACCTGTTTATTATAAAAACGTACCAGATGAAAGCCGATCAGTTGTACTAGATAGGGTTGACCGTGGGTAAGTTGATAAATTTTGTCCAAAGCGGATGGGGTATAGTCTAGGGGAAAATCCTCGTCTTCCCCAACGGGATTAGCGAGGATAACGCGAGTAGATTCAGGAGAGAGGAAACTAACTGGAATCGGGTAAACACTGCCAAAAAAAGGATGAAAATAATCGGCAGTCATCTCCTCTAGGGTATGTAATCCGGCAAAAACAAAAGCTAGACGCGGACTACTCTGGACAAGGGAACGCAGATAGCCGAGGAAATTCTGGGGGAGGGTATTCGCTTCGATTAAATCCTCAATTATCTCGAACTCATCGAGGGCAATAATTAAACCGGTTTTAGCTTTTTCCGGCAGAATCTGGCGCATCAGACGGTCTAAATAACGATTAAAATACATTTCTGGATGTTGGGAGATTTTTTCCTCTTCTGGGGCATCAATTGCCAAAGTTTGGGCGATTTCCTCAGCCATAGTCAGGAGAACTTCGGCTAGGCTGGTTACTGTGGCCACGCGCTGTAAATTAATGTAGATAACGGAGACATCTGGTGGAAGATATGTCTCCAGATTGCGTAGAATCGAAGTTTTACCCATGCGACGATGACCATAGAGAACCACGGAGGATAGGTTATCTCCGGACCACATTGACTGAAGTTCCCGCAGGATATCCTCACGACCAACAAAGCGTTTACCGATAACCGGATCACCGATAATGTAGGGATTAGGAATCGGTTGGGTAATAGTTACCGTTCCCACCGTTCCCGCGATGGATGCGCTAATTTTTAGCCATTTTAGGACGATAGAAAAGATTAATTCTTTTTCTGCTTGGGGTAAAGTAGTCGCCTGCTGGTCGGCTATATCGATTAATTCCCCGATAATCCGATTAAGAGCGAGGGATCTGGTCTGTTGGGAGTAACTTCCCTTGACTAAAGCCATTTCTGCGATAACTAGATTTAAACTGCTGATAGCTTGCCAAGTTTGCGGACGTAATGACGGTTCTGCGGCAATGGGGGCAACCTCCAGGGAAGCGATACTATCGGGAGTTGCTGCCTGACTAAATCGGTGTAAAGTTTGGGCGAGGCTATACATTTCTTCCCCGTAGGCGAGGGAACGTACCACAGCAAAGGCTTTTTCGGCTTTTTCGGTGTCCCGTTGGTGAAGATACCAAAAACCGGCGGCAGCGGCGCGAGCAGGGGTATCGAGACGGATTTTGCTGCGAGGAAAAGAAAACAGTTTCGCCGACGCATATTTTAACAATTGCCAATCGGAGGGATTTTCTGCCAGACGGGACACCCGATAGATAATTTCTGCCTCTGGGAATTGCGATAAAACGCGGTTAACGGCGGCAAGGACAGGAATAAACTGGCGGCTGTACCGAAAGTATTGATTGAGGTTATTAATAGCCGTTTCCCAGTCTTGCTGTAACCATTGTTGTAGAGTCGAGGTTAACCCCGGCAGCGGTAGAAGGGTAATACGGGGAAAAAGTC
>NZ_JASJFB010000475.1:0-5926 GCF_030065455.1 Microcystis sp. M53602_WE12
CAGGGGGTCAATTACCTAATTTTCAGGGAAAAAGTACCTGAATTTTCCCCCCAATCACTCCAAAGGTCGGCACTTTTTGAGGGAAAACAAGTCTAAAAACCCTATCCAACAAGGTTTTTAGATTTATTCAGCAAACCCTAATTACACATCTCAAGGGAAATTAATTTGGCACGACTACTTAACGAATTATTGCGATCGCTTGCCAGGAACTAATTTTCAGCGATAATCTAAAGTCAGAGTCCATCGGGAGATAAGATCATGAACTTTCGTCTAGTTCTATTTTCAGGCCTTGTTACCGCTTTAGTCGGGGCAGGTATCGGTTATGGCATTAGCCGCATTGAACGCAATCCCAGCCAAGTCAACTATAAAAATCCCTATAACTATCAAATCATCTATGGACGTTATTTTGCCGGTGCCGGGGCAGCCCTGGGCTTCTGTGTGGGTGCGGGTTTGCAAATGGTCAAAGAACTCAAAGAAGAAAGAGATAGAGAAATGGGCATCCTAGATGATGGCTCAGAATTCTAGTCTTTTGGGGCTAATTCCTCAAGAATGACGAATTGAACGTGATTAATCGCTAAATCGCCGATGGGAACTTGGGTTTTTAACACCGGTTGTCCTTCACTGAGCATTCGTTCAAAGGGGATATCTTTGGCAATTTCCGTGTGATACCAAGCTAAACCCATAAAGAAACGATTGGGATAGGGACCACCTTCAAAGATATCATCGGGATTGGACTCCATGGGAACCCAACCGATAGAGGGGAGATAAAATTCCATCCAGACGTGATTGTAATCTGGTTCGAGGGGTAAATTACGTTCGAGGGGATGGGGTGGGCATTTATAGCGTCCTACCGTGCGACAGGCAATACCATTGAGACGACACAAAGCCAATAATAAACCCACATATTCGCCACAGGAACCCACTCCGCGCCGCAGGGCAATATCGGGGGTGTCGATGTTGGGTTTGATGCCGTAGGAAAGCTGATCATAGACGTAGTTACGAATACTATAAACTTTTCTGAGGAGATTGGTTTCCCGACCGATCGCTTCTTCGGCAGCATTGAGGATAATTTCTGTATTCATGGCCAGATCATCATTATCGATCAAATAGCGATCGGGAAAATCGGCGGGTAAGGGGGGTAAATCTTCGCAATCTTGGGGAGTAATTTGGTATTTAATTCCCCATACTTCTAAGACTACTTTCCACCCAAAAATATGACGTTGTTTGCCGGTTATTTGCTCGAACTTAAATACTGCCACCCGCTGCCCGTCTTGAATTTCTTCAATAAAAGGCAATCCCACCGCTTCGACGCTGCGAATTTTTTGCCGTGGTGTTTCTAAGGGTAAAGCGATGCGCCATTCCACATCTTTTAGTTCGATATTATATAGAGGTTCCAATTCCTCGACGTAGGATAATTCAATCAGATAACCGTTAGAAAGGGCGTATTTTTTAGCGGGATCGTAGTGAAAATATAGAGGATGGACAAAAGTACGCGGACGATAACTAAGTTCGTAAACCTGTTCGGAATTGGGATTATCGCGGATAAAGGGTTCTTGGAAAGCATAGGCCACATATAGGATATCCTTGCCACTGTTCGCATCGCGATAAAATGCTAATCCCGTCGGCGATTCAAAAGGAGTTATCATGCTAAAAAGCTGTTCTCCCGTGGCGCGATCAAGACAGTAAACCGTTTGTTCTAGGGTATCCGTTAACCAAAGTTCTTCCCCGCGAATGGTGATATTTTCGATGCCGATACCAGGCGCGTACAAACGAGTAATTTCCTGTCCCGATTGGCGATCAAATATAAAGATTTGTCCAGAACGTTGACAAGTGACATAAATTGTGTTACCAGTTACGGCGACTCCGTTAGCGGTGTAGGGAAGACGGGTAAAAAATTTCGGGGTAAAATCTTCGAGAGTGCAGCAGTAGAGATTTTCGCGGGTAGTAAACCAGAGGTTATTTTGATCATCGATGGCCAATCCCGTCGTCCCGACGAATTCTTGCCAGCGATGGGAATTAAGTACAGTTGTATGACCAGTATCGAGGGCAATTTGGTATAAATAGCCGTTTTTTGCGTCGATAGCGATTAATTTGTTATCTTGAAATACAATTCCGTGCAGGGCCGTGGCGCTAATCGGGCGAATCGTTTGACGATGGGAGGGAAGACTGGCAGGATCGAAAATCATAGGAGGAAGCGAAAAGGGAGGGTGTTTTTAAGTGAATAAAACAGCAATTCTCCCCACGATAGCAAATTTTATCGCCCTTGAATGCTCGTAATGAACTCCAATTCCGAAAAAAATGTCAAGAATTGTCACCTATAGTCCCTCTCATACCCTTGTACCTACCTACGAGTGTTTCAATCGTTGCAGTTATTGTAATTTTCGCAGGGATTTAGGCACTGATGGCTGGTTAAGTTTAGACAAGGCAAAAGAGATTTTAACTGCTTTGCAGGGTTCGGAAATTACGGAAATTTTAATTCTTAGCGGCGAAGTTCATCCTTTAGCAGCCAATCGAGAGTCATGGTTTCGGCATATTTATAATTTAGCAGCATTGGCTTTAAATATGGGTTTTTATCCCCATACCAATGCGGGGATTTTAACTTTTGCCGAGATGGAAAAACTGAAAAATGTCAATCTATCTATGGGCATAATGTTAGAACAAATGACGGTGACTTTATTAAATACTGTCCATCGTCATGCCCCTAGTAAAGTGCCATCCCTGCGCTTAGAGCAGTTACAATGGGCGGGAGAATTAGGAATTCCTTTTACCACGGGTTTATTATTAGGAATTGGTGAAACAGAATGCGATCGCTTAGTAACCTTAGAAACTATTGCCGCTCTTCATCAACGTTGGGGACATATTCAAGAAGTGATCCTACAACCCTACAATCCGGGCAAAAGAGAACAGTGGCAAAATAATCCTTTTGATCTGCAAAAATTACCCGATCTGGTTAGGCAAGCCAGGGAAATTTTGCCCCCAGATATTGTCATTCAAATTCCCCCGAATTTAGTACCCGATCCTCTTTTTCTCTTGGATTGTTTAGCGGCAGGAGCGCGGGATTTAGGCGGTATTGGCATTATCGATGAAGTTAATCCCGATTACCTCCATTTACACCCCGATAAATTAAAGGAATTTTTAGCAGTTTATGGCTGGGAATTAAAGCCACGCCTACCGGTTTATCAGTAAACATTAATCAGGGAAAAGATAGCACTGTTAATGCCATTTAACAATCCTTACTTAATACCCCTTAATTGATTATTATTCATTCTTAATTCTCCTGACGACCGACGACCGAGGCTGCATCTCATTTTTGTAAATCTACCAATTGGGATTTTGACGGGGAAACTCTCGGCTAAGATCGGGCATTACTTCCGATTTTATCACTCAATCCAAGCTTTTGGGGGGTTCTACCCCCCAAACCCCCCGTTGGGAGCGTGGCGCCGCCCCCAAACCCCCCGCGCATTAGTTTTTCGGTGGGATGCTTACACGCAGCTGCTGATACATTTGTAATTATCTATAGCGTTTCCTGTTCGCAAGAGGTACATTATCGATGTTGAAAAGCTTAATTAGCAAAGGTTTAACTGTGTCACACAGGTGTGAGAACCGCTATAAGAGTTACTGATAATTGCTGACTGTCGGTATTCCTGCAAATGTGAGATGCACCGACGACTGGCTCCTAATTCTAACAACAATTTTTGATTTTTACCAGAGGTCTTATGATTCCCTCAAGCGAGCGCTACTGGCTCAAAAATGCTCATATTCCCGTTTCCCTGCTAGAAAATGAGAGTTTCTCTCCCCAAACCTCCGAGGGATTAACCTTAGTTAATCTGGAAATTAATGACGGTTACATTAATCGCATCACCTCAACAATCCCCCCCGAAGATAATATTCCCGTTATTGACCTCAAAAAAAAGATTGTTTTTCCTTGCTTTGTTGATATGCACACCCATCTCGATAAAGGTCATAGTTGGCATCGTTGTCCTAACCATGATGGCACTTTTGACAGTGCCTTAAAAATGGCCCTAGAGGATTCCCGACGGGAGTGGCGCTTAGAGGATGTGTATCGTCGCATGGAATTCGGCGTTAAATGCAGTTATGCCCACGGAACCGCCGCTATTCGCACCCATATCGACTCTTTTGGTCAACAGGCACAGATTAGCTTAACTGCTTTGGGAGAATTGCAACGACAATGGGCCGGTAAAATCACCCTGCAAGCGGTTTCTCTAGTTTCCCTTGACTACTATCAAACCTCCGAGGGAGCGGCCCTAGCCGATAAAATTGCCGAATTTGGGGGTATATTGGGGGGAGTAGCCTACACAAATGCCGATTTACAGGCACAAATTGATATTACCTTCAAATTAGCCCAAGAAAGGGGTTTAAATCTCGATTTTCATCTGGATGAAAACGGCGATTCCGATTCTACCTGTTTAGCAGCGATCGCGCGTACTGCTATCAAAGAGCAATTTGACGGACAAATCATCTGTGGTCACTGTTGCAGTTTAGCGGTACAATCCCATGAAATAATCCAAGAAACTTTAAATTTAGTCAAAAATGCGGGCATTGCTATCGTTAGCTTGCCGATGTGCAATCTCTACCTACAGGATCGTCAAGAGGAAAAAACCCCCTTTTGGCGCGGGACAACTAAGGTAAAAGAGATGAAAAAAGCGGGAATTCCGGTTGCTTTTGCCAGTGATAACTGTCGCGATCCCTTTTATGGTTTTGGGGATCACGATGGTTTAGAAGTCTTTACCCAAGCGGTGCGGATTGCTCATCTCGACACACCCTACGCTGACTGGGTAAATAGTGTCACCCTCACCCCAGCCAATCTGCTCGGATTGCCCCATTTAGGGCGCATTAAGACGGGTCTAGAGGCAAATTTGTTAATTTTCAAGGCTCGCTACTTTAGCGAGCTATTATCGCGACCACAGTGGGATCGTCTCGTGATTCGGCGCGGGTTGAGCATCGATACTACTCTCCCCGATTACCAAGAGTTAGATGATTTAGTTCTAGGAATTGAGCAAATCCTGTAAGGGTTTGACAAAAACTACCGATTCTAGGTTGATAGCACCGTAAATATGGGGAAAGGTCTCTTTTTCTAGCTCTAGAGTTGCATTTTCTGGGTTAGGATGCTGGGGCTGCTCCCATTTCACCGGGGACTGCAATTGTTCAGGAGAAATGGCTAAAACCAGCAAGTCTGGCTGATTTTGATAAAAAGCGGCCACAACTTTCGGAATTTGTTCTAAGGTGGAGCAATGGATAAATCCCTCATTTTTTAGGGAATACGCCCGATATTCCCCCATTTCACGAGCTATTTGCCAACCTCTTTCTGTAGTGATGTGATAGATCATCGGTTCGCCTCCTACTGTCACTTTATCCCTAATTTTAGGATATAGCCTGAAGCTGTCAGCGGCCCTCAATTCTCTTAAACTAGGGGTCAGGGAATAAAGACAAGAAATTTGTCCGACCAATTAAGTAGGTAGGCGTTAAAAGTTGTCAGACACCCCCCTTATCAAGGGGGGCAGGGGGGATCCCCCCGCCTATCGGCACCCCCCTTATCAAGGGGGGCAGGGGGGATCGAACCTAAAATCCATTTTTAATTTAATTATAACCAGCTACTTACCGGAAAAAAATGGCCGGTAACGTCCTCAAAATCTCTTTATAGTCTCCTTTTACCTGATATTAACCATTCCCCCTTAAAATGAGCTTACCGAGCCAGTAACTGCAAAAATCTATGCTAGATAAAATATTTACTCCCAATCCCTACGCTGAAAAACCCGCTCCTCTACGTCCTCGCAAGGGGGTAATTATCGGTGTTGGTCAGGTGGGGATGGCCTGCGCTTACTCGATGTTAATTCAAGACTGTTTTGATGAATTAATTCTGCAAGATATCGCCACGGATAAAGTCGAAGGGGAAGTGATGGATTTA
>NZ_JASJFB010000893.1:0-16996 GCF_030065455.1 Microcystis sp. M53602_WE12
AGGTGTAACCTAACACCAGAATCGAGACCACTGCCAACCATCCATGATTAGGTGTGAACCGAATGTCCGACCTGAACCATCGTAATTAGCTAGTAGTGAAATAGGTTGACACACTGCGTTCAAAAGAACAAGGGGAAAAGTAAGGAATTTACTAACTCACTTACACAGACCTTTAAAAGTACCCCGATGGATAGGACAAATCTAAAGATGGAATGCCCATATAAACGGAACGTGATAAGCCCTTTCAGGCTCTGAGTATCGGTCGAAATACCCAGTAGTGACAAGTGTAAGCGCAAGCCTTCAAGGGTGTGAGATGTAACCAAAAGCCAACGCCTGACGGTAATAGTCAGGATATGCTAACAGGTTACGGTTTGATTGTAAGGATAGAGTCTAGTAGGAGTCTATATGACGAAATCGAGAGAAGGTAAAGGGTTCGGGAAACCGAAAACCACTAAGACTACGAATGTATGGAAAGCTATCAACTGGGGTAAAATCCAAAGATATGTTTTCAAGCTCCAAAAGAGAATATACCAAGCGGCTAAATCGGGACAGAATGCAAAGGTTAGAAGGTTGCAACGTCTATTGGTGAAATCATACTATGCCCGTCTATTAGCAGTTCGCAAAGTAACCCAAGATAATCAAGGAAAGAAAACAGCAGGAGTCGATGGAGTGATAGCAATATCCCCAGAGCAAAGGCTAAATCTAACCGAAGAAATCAAGGGAACACTTAAAGCAAAACCGTTAAGAAGAGTATGGATTCCTAAACCAGGCAGGGATGAAAAACGTCCACTAGGAATACCAACCATCAAAGACAGAGCTAGACAAGCGTTGATTAAATCGGCACTCGAACCAGAATGGGAGTCAAAAATGGAAGAAACCAGCTACGGTTTTCGACCCGGAAGGTCTTCCCATGATGCAATCGCCAGAATATTTACAACCATCAATAAAAGTAGCTACTTCGTATTAGATGCTGATATTGCCAAGTGTTTTGACCGAATTAATCACAACTTCCTACTGTCAAAGATTCATTGTCCAAGCTCCCTAAAGAAAGACATTAAACAATGGCTCAAAGCAGGAGTCTTGGATAACGGCGTATTTGAAGAAACAGAAACAGGGACACCACAAGGAGGGGTAATAAGTCCACTACTTGCTAACATCGCACTGGATGGAATGGCAAGATTAATCGAAACACTATTCCCCAAAAAGGGTAGTAAAACTCAAGCTGTTCTAATAAGATACGCCGATGATTTTGTAGTAATTTCACCATCACTCGAAATCATTGAACAGTGCCAAACTGCCATTTCTGAATGGTTAAAACCGATAGGACTAGAACTCAAACCAGAAAAAACCAGAGTGTGTCATACACTCAACCCCATTGAGTACAATGGGAAAACAGAAGAACCCGGTTTTGATTTTCTAGGATTCAATATCAGACAATATCCAACAGGAAAGTACAAATCTGGGAAAACAGGAGGGAGAGGAAGCCAATTAATTGGTCACAAAACCCACATCAAACCCAACCAAAAAGCAGTTAAAGCCCACACAGAAGCGATTAAAGGTGTAATCAAAAAACACAAAACAGCACCTCAATCAGCCCTGATTAGTCACTTAAACCCAATCATTAGAGGTTGGGCTAACTACTACTCAGGAGTAGTATCTATGGATACCTTCAATAAACTAGACAATACAATCTGGTTAATGTTAAGGGCATGGACAGTATCAAGATGCGGTAAAGCGAACCACGAAAAGCTGAGAAACTACTTTAGACCGGGTACAGTTAAACTCAGCAATGGGAAAGAAAGACACGAATCTTGGTTATTTCAAACCAAAGATGGTCTCTATCTATGGAAACATAATTGGACACCAAATGTCAGACATACCCTAGTACGCCCCGAAACTTCACCTTACGACGGAAATTGGACCTACTGGGCAACCAGAAGAGGACAAGCAATCGACACACCGACAAGAGTAGCCAAACTACTTAAGAAGCAACAAGGCAAGTGTAGCCGATGTGGGCAGTATTTCACCCCATCGGATTTAATTGAAGTTGACCACATTCACCCTCTCAGCTTAGGCGGAAAGGATGAATATAAGAACCTTCAATTACTACACCGCCACTGTCACGATGATAAATCGGCATCTGATGGAAGCCTAAAATCATCTGGTTTGACAATTTCAGAAGTCAAACTAGATAATACAAGGTTAACCAAAGGAAGTCAAGCTGTATCCTTAACAAGGGAACAGTCAAACTAGGAGCCGTGTGAGGTGAAAGTCTCATGCACGGTTCTGAATGGGAGGGGAGGTCGGTGACGACCTTCTCGACCCCTAATAATACAAACGTAAAACTACTATGGTATTAACTCCGACAATTGGCGAAAAATCCTATAATCGTCAGGATTGGCAAAAAGGCTATCAATCCCAACCTAACGAGTACGATTACGAGGTAGAAGACATCGAGGGGCAAATTCCCCCCGATTTACAGGGTACAGTCTTTAAAAACGGCCCCGGTTTACTCGATATCGCTGGCACTGCGATCGCTCATCCCTTCGATGGGGATGGTATGATCAGCGCGATTAGCTTCAACCATGGGCGCGTACATTATCGTAATCGTTTTGTGAAAACTGAGGGTTATCTCCAGGAACAGAAAGCGGGAAAACCCCTTTATCGCGGTGTTTTCGGCACGAAAAAACCGGGGGGAATTTTCGGCAATGCTTTTGATTTGCGTCTGAAAAATATTGCTAATACTAATGTTATCTACTGGGGTGATAAATTACTGGCACTTTGGGAAGCGGCCGAACCCCATCGCCTCGATGCTAAAACCCTTGATACTATTGGTTTAGACTATCTCGATGGTATCTTGGAAAAAGGCGATTCTTTTGCCGCTCATCCTCGCATCGATCCCGCTTGTATCTTCGATAATCATCAACCTTGTCTGGTAAATTTTGCCATTAAAACGGGTTTGTCGAGTGCCATTACTCTCTACGAAATTAGTCCCACGGGTAAGTTATTACGTCGTCATACCCACAGTATACCTGGCTTCTGTTTTATCCACGATTTTGTTATTACTCCCCACTACGCTATCTTTTTCCAAAACCCGGTTGGTTATAATCCTTTTCCCTTTCTTTTTGGGTTAAAAGGTGCGGGGGAATGCGTCATCAATCAACCGGACAAGTTAACTAAGATTATTATTATCCCCCGGGATCCTAACAAAAGAGAAGTGAAAGTTTTAGAAACTCCATCGGGTTTTGTGTTCCATCATAGCAATGCTTTTGCACAAGGGGAGAAAATTTATATCGATTCTATTTGTTATCAATCCTTACCACAACTGGATTCAAATAGCAATTTTCAATCGGTAGATTTTGATAGTTTAGCTCCCGGACATCTGTGGCGATTTACACTAAATTTATCAGAAAATACCGTTACAAGAGAATGTATTCTAGAGCATTGTTGTGAGTTTCCCAGCATTAATCCTGCAAAAGTTGGTCGAGATTACCGTTATTTATACATCGCTGCCGCTCATCATGCCACTGGTAATGCTCCTTTGCAAGCAATCTTAAAACTGGACTTATTAACGGGAGAAAAACAATTACATTCTTTTGCCCCCCGGGGATTCGCAGGTGAGCCAATTTTTGTGCCTAAACCCGATGGAATCGCTGAAGATGATGGTTGGTTATTGGTAGTTACTTACGATGCGGCCAATCATCGATCGAATGGGGTAATCTTAGATGCTAAAGATATCACTAATTCCCTAGCAGTTATCCATCTTAAACATCATATTCCCTACGGGTTACACGGTAGCTGGACTAGACAATGTTTTTAAGTTAATTCTGTGGGGGTGGATTGAAAACCCACCTTGACTAAACTTTACTCTTGAGAGCCTTCTTGTAGTAGCCAAAAACCAGCGAAGGATTCCGATTCAGGGTTAGATTGAATGGCTAAAAAATGCAGATTATTGGCTTTTTGTTTAGCTTCTTCAAAGTTTTTGGCTTCGTTTAAAGTCTCGGCATTAGTGACGTTGACGAGAATCCAGCTATCACTAGCACCCGTTTCTAAACGTAGCAGAGGACGAGAACCAGTTTCTAACTTTAAATAGGCCATTTCTAACCCTGACATCCAACCAGCTAATGGTAAAGCGCGGGGGGAAAAAATAACTAAACCGGGGATTTTTAGATTCTCATCTAACCCCATTCCCAGTATAGGCAAATTTTCTCCGAAGCTAATATCCCAATCTTTTAAATCATTAAAAGAAGACAATTCTAGCGTAACAAAAGCCCATTTATCTGCCTTATCTCCCCGGACAGCATCGGGAAGGGGAACAGCATTTAAAGGGGGATAATTAACGGAAGCAGTTTTAGTTAAATTTTGATCATAACCAACTTCTTGAGGGTATAAATTAACCATTCTTTCTTCTATCCATCTAGTTAAAGCATGAGTGCGACGACTAGGGGAAGCGGGAATACCGATATCCTCGCAAGCTTTGCTAATCATGTTATTCATCTGACGACGGAAAAAGCGAATTTTTTTGGGAGTTACCCCCGCTTCCTTGATAGCTGCAGTAACTGCCTCTCCTAACCATTGGGAATTAACCATCGTATTAGGACAATAACTGGCATATTTAAATATTGTATCGGAGGAGCGATCGATTGTTGCCGGAGTTTCACAGATTAATAATTCCCATCTTTTTTTATTATTTTCATCCACCACCGGCCGCGAATAAAAATCAAGTTCCCAAATAGTCATATTTTTTTCAGTTATCAGTTATCAGTTATCAGTTATCAGTTATCAGTGATTCAGTTATCAGTGATTTAGTTATCAGTCATCAGATTTGAGTTTTCAGTGAACAATATTAAGTGGCAAGTTCCGAGATGTCTTTTCACTGATTACTGTTTACTGATTACTGTTTACTGCTCACTGATTACTGCTCACTGCTCACTGAAAAATCCCCTATTCCCGACAACAGTACGAACGCGGTAGATGGGACGTTTTTGGGATTCATGGTAAGTTCGCATCAAAATTTCTGCCAAAAGACCAAAACAGAGTAATTGTACCCCAGTTAAAAAGAATAACACGGCCAGGATTAACAAAGGTCGATCGCCGATTTCTTGTCCGAAACCGAGTTTGAGAATAGTCAGATAAGTGCCTAGAATAATCCCCACTACCATCGATAACAGTCCGTAGAGTCCAAAAATGTGCATCGGACGGGTGAGGAACTTTTTCATAAAAAAGACAGTAAATAAGTCCATAATCACGCGAATTGTGCGACCTAAACCATATTTACTCTGTCCGAACCGTCTAGCGTGGTGATTAACGGGAATTTCGGTTATTTTTGCCCCTTCAATAAAAGCCAATGCGGGTAAAAAGCGATGTAATTCCCCGTAAAGATTCATATCGGCGACTAATTCGGCTCGATAGGCTTTCAAAGAACAACCGTAGTCGTGTAATTTGACCCCTGTAACCTTTGCTATCAGCCAATTAGCTATTTTTGAGGGTAAAAGCCGTTTTACCCGGTCATCTTGGCGATTTTTGCGCCAGCCACTCACGAGGTCATAACCTTCCTCTAATTTGGCCAATAATAGGGGTATATCATTGGGATCGTTCTGTAAATCGCCGTCGAGGGTAACGATTATCTGTCCCGTGGCATAATTAAATCCGGCAGCCATGGCGGGGGTTTGTCCGTAGTTGCGTCGCAATATTACCGCCTTGAGATCATCGCGATTTTTGGCTAAATTAGTTAAAACCTCGGTGGAACCGTCCTTAGAACCGTCGTCAACACAGATTATCTCGTAGTTAATTTGATAAGAACGCAAAATCGTGGCGATACTCTCGACGAGATGGGGGATACTGTCCACTTCGTTATAAATGGGAACCACTACCGATAAAGTCTGGATGGCAGCCTGCGGGTTTGGTTCGTTGACACTGATGGACGGTGTAATCGGGGACATATTTGACTGACGCGGGGACGTTTTGGGGCGATTGTATCACAATTCAGTTATCAGTTATCAGTTATCAGTTATCAGTTATCAGTCATCAGTTCACTGATTACTGTTTACTGTTCACTGTCCACTGTTCCCTGAAAATACCCCCCACTTCCCACTTCCCCACTTCCCCACTTCCCACACCCTACACCCCACACCCTACACCCCAATTCCCACTTCCCCACACCCCACACCCCACACCCCACACCCCTTATCCCTGTTCCCCTTTCTCTGTTTCCTTTTTCGCTAAAATTGCCTGACGAAAACCTAAGACGACGAGAATATTGGAGAGGGTGAGGAAAAATTCGGCGCTGCCGTGTAACCAATCGACGTTAGCTAATTCTTGACCATAGTGGATTTTGGCGTAGATACCGGCAGGAATGGTGATAAAAACGAAGATTAACAGCACATAAAAGCCAATTAGGGCTAAACGGGGCATTTTTCCCGAACGAGTGATCAACCAAAGAAACCCCAGATAGGGAAACAGGGAGATGGCAAATAAACTCTCTTTATTCATTGTTAACGCTAATTTTACTGGAACGCCACAGCCACCAACCGGCAGCACAGAGGGTAAAATTTCCTAAGACAGTCATGGCTGCCTGTAGGGTGACTAACCAGGATAAGGCACTGATATTATCAAAAAAATGCCATGTACAGGCACACATGGCCCCAATTAAAGCGGGTAACATCCCCCAAGATAACATTCGCCACGATCGATCGCTACTGATGTCGCCATAGGTCCAGACTAACCAGATTGCCGCTATCCATTCTACGACACTCGATACATGAACTATCCACGTCGGTATTGATAAAGCATTCATTTTTTTACAGTTATCAGTTATCAGTTATCAGTTATCAGTGGGTAAGTTATCAGTTATCAGTTATCAGTTATCAGATTTGAGTTCTTATCTCGTTCCCAGGTTCTACTTGGGAACCCTTTATTCAGGTTCTACCTGAAGGATATTTTAATAAAGAGCCTTAAATATTGTGTGTCAAGGCCGAGCCTTGGCACAAGCAAAATTTTCTAGCCATTGAATTACCTGTTGAGCTAAACTAACATTGTTTAATCGATCGATCTCGCGAATGCCGGTGGGACTGGTGACATTAACTTCGGTGAGGTAGCCACCAATCACATCTAATCCGACAAAATATAGGCCATCTTCTCGTAATTTTGGGGCTAAAGTGGCACAGATTTCTAATTCTCGATCGCTGATTGCTGTTTTTGCTACTCGTCCACCCACGGCCATATTACCGCGAAATTCTGAACCGGTGGGAATGCGATTAACTGCCCCGATGGGTTCACCATTGAGGACAATAATGCGTTTATCTCCTTCTTGGGCAGCTGGTAAATAATCTTGAATCATTACCGGTTCTTGTCCCCATTTTGTGCTAATTTCAATCATTGAATTGAGATTGCGATCTTCGGGACTAAGAAATAAAATTCCCTCCCCTGCTTTGCCCCCCAAAGGTTTCATAACTGCCGCCCCTTTTTGGTTGACAAATTCCCTAATTGTCGCTTTATCTTGGGAAACAATTGTGGCGGGCATTACCTGAGCAAAGTGAATAGTATATAACTTTTCGTTGGCATGGCGTAAACCCCTAGTTGAGTTAATTACTTGGGTTTTTTGGGGGTCGATCAGGTCTAATAAATAGGTGGCATAAAGATAGGCAATCGTCACGGGTGGGTCTTTTCGCATCCAGACAAAATCGAAGTTTTCTAGGCAGGTAAAAACTGTCTCTTGTCTTTGATACCATTGAGATACAGCCACCCAATGATTATCTTTTAACTCCACGGGAACCAGTTCAATTTTAGTTAGTTTTGCCCAAGCTTTTCCCGCAATCGCACTGAGATCCGTGATGGAAGTCATCCAGACTTCATGGCCTAATAATTGGGACGCTTCCATGATAGCTACACTGGTATCATGGCCCGGATCTAAATACTCGATCGGATCGATAATAAAGGCTAGTTTCATTAATAGTTTTTATCCTTAATTCTGCAACAGGGGAGCTAAACCACCACTTCTATCTAAAGCATAGATGTCATCGCAGCCCCCGATGTGTTGATCGTTTATAAAAATTTGTGGTACACTTGTACGACCATTGGCTCGATCGGACATTTTGGCTCGCGCTCTTTCATCACCATCGATACAATATTCGGTAAACTCCACCCCTTTTTTCTTGAGTAATGCTTTAGCGCGGATACAGAAAGGACAGGAACTCCAAGTATAGATCTCAACATTAGCGGCCATAAAATTTATCTCCCTTCTTTACATATCTTAAATTTTAGCCGATAACCGAGCAGTGATCTTCCTTCAGGTCAGAAAACGCCAATTAGGGCGATTCCACTGATATATTGCTTGTATTTCCCATTCTTCACCGTTTTGAAAGCGAATACGGCAACTAACAGGGGGGGAATCATCCTCACTTTCATTTACGGCGTTGTCAGATCAGAATAGGTAAAGATGCAATGCAATCCTTGCTATCAAAGTAATTTCAGTTCCGGTGCTGATTCGGAGCATCTTTCAATTTGACAACGCCTATTGTAGGGCTAATTCATGAATTAGCCCTACACCTATTACCTCACAGGTAAACCCGTCGCAACTATCGAGAGCGTCTGTGGGAATCCATTCCCATGAGAGTCCTAAAAAAGCTGATTTCAAAGGGTGACGATCCACGATAATCTAAGTATTGGGGAAATCATACCGTAAAATCACTCATCTATGACACCACGCTCGCTCACCGTTTTGCTCCTTTCTGTTCTTTTCTGGCTGTCTAGCTTGCTTATCATCCCTACTGCTCAAGCTTTGACCCCAATTCAACTATTAGATGTATCTTACAAAGACTGTCCCCCCGAATTAGCCGAGGGGAGTGTCACCAGTGGGGGAACCAGTTTTCCGGCTAATTGTTTTTTAATCACCGGCAAAGCTAAAAATAATTCCGGAAAAACCGTCTATGATGCCGATGTTTTTGGTCGGATTTACGATGCTAACGGGGAACCGGCTTTACAAAATCGTAGCCGAGTCGGGGCAATTCCAGAAGTGCCGCCAGGGATTAGTGATTTCGAGATCAGAATTTCTGTTTCTACCAATCAACCAACCCCCTTGCGACTGGAAAAATTCAAAGCTTCCGGTTTTACCAGCAGTGTGGATCCGCGGATTTAGAAACTGCTACTGACCAGACTGCTGGCCCCTGTGGCTACGACACTCTGAACAACGTTGAGCAGCAGGAACGCGAGGATCGGGGACAAGTCCATCCCGCCTAGGGGTGGGATAATCGAGCGAAAGAGGTTTAAATAGGGATCGGTAATCGGACTGAGAAAAGACATAATCTGATAGGCCCAACCAGCATTTTGGAACCAAGTCAGTAAAACCCTAACAATTAGGATTACCGAGTAAATTTGCAGGAAATTGTTGATTATCGTCAAAATAAACCCTATATCGCTCATAAATAAATCTTTCCTCAAGAGGGCGTGATGGTTAGTTTAGCTTTGATCTTACCAAAAAAATAGTCTTTAGTTACTCTCGCCGCCCTGTCTTACTGGTTTTAACCAGCTATCGGCATTCCTCCCAGTTGACGGACACTGGGGAAGAAAACTGAATACAGCAGTTATCTTAATGATGAGATAGGAAGTTTTCCTTTTGGGGAGACTCGGATTGTTCAAGTAGGGTTTGCGGCAAAAAGTTTTTCGTGGGGGTAGGGTGTGGGGTGTGGGGTGTGGGGTGTGGGGTTTTACCCATTTTCAGGGAAAAAGTCCAGGAATTTTCCCCCCAATCACTCCAATGGTCGGCAGTTTTTGAGGGAAAAAAAGTCTAAAAACCTTATCCAACAAGGTTGTTAGATTTATTCAGCAAACCCCAAGTAGTTTTTCCATAGCTAACTGACGGTCCGGATGGGAGGACAGATAAAAACGATTGCATGGTATGATAGGGGTTTTGGAACTATTGTTTTAGGTCAAGATCATGGCGAAACGAATGCAGGTTATCCTCAATCAAAAAGTCAGCAAATTAGGTGAAAATGGCGATGTGGTGGAAGTGGCCCCCGGTTATGCGCGCAATTACCTTATCCCCCAAGGTGTGGCCGTTTTAGCCACCAAGGGCGCGATTAAACAGGCAGAATTTAGGAAAGAAAAAGAGCGTCAACGTCTCCTCGCTGAAAAACAAGAAGCGGAAACCAGAAAAACTGCGATCGAAAAACTCAGTCCCTACAGCATCCCTAAACAGGTGGGTGAAAACGAGGCAATTTTCGGTACTGTCACCAGTCAAGATGTGGCTACGGTTATTCTAGAAAATGCTAAATTAGAAATCGATCGCCGTGGTATTACCGTCCCCGATATCGGTCAATTGGGAGTCTATAAAGTACAAGTCAAACTCCATCCCGAAGTTAATGCCGATATCGAAATTAAAGTAATCGCACAATAACAATTGTCGGGGCATAGTTATCAGTAATCAGTGAAAATTTATCAGAGCGATTAACTAGCTGATGGCTGATAGCTAATAGCCATTCACATCTCAAAAACTATGACTCATCCCACGGATATAAAAACCCTAGCGCGCTGGATGGCGGCGGATTTTAGTAATCAAGAACAAGCTTTTGCTAATCCGCCTTTTTTTGCCCATATTCGCGTGTGTATGCGCCCTTTGCCCGATGAATTACTGAATGGAACCAGCTTATTTTTAGAGCAGGCCTACGATTTTATGCTCAATACTCCCTATCGTTTGCGAGTATTTAAATTATCGGTAGTCGATGATCATATTGAACTAGAAAACTTTAAAGTTAAAGAGGAAGCTAACTTTTTTGGTGCTTCTAGAGAACCCCAACGTCTCAAAAATCTCAGCTTAGACTTATTAGAACCGATGCTGGGTTGTGATATGAATGTCACTTGGACAGGTAACAGTTTTAAAGGGGTGGTAAAACCGGGTAAACAATGTTTAGTCTTTCGCAAAGATAGAATGACTTATTTAGATAATAGTTTTGAAATTAGTGAACGGGGATTAATTAGCGTTGATCGCGGTTTAGATCCCGAAACCGATCAATTAGTCTGGGGTTCGATCGCCGGTCCCTTTGAGTTTGTGCGTCGCACCAGTTTTGCTGAGGAAGTGTGAGAAAAATTATCGGTTTTTAGCTATGAAAATCGCCACATGGAATGTCAACTCGATTCGCAGCCGACAAGAGCAGGTAATTAATTGGTTACAACTCAATCCCGTTGAGGTTTTGTGCTTGCAAGAAACTAAGGTAATCGATCGAGATTTTCCCAGAGAAGCTTTTGAATCTTTGGGTTATCATCTCTATATTTCTGGACAAAAATCCTATAATGGTGTGGCGATTTTTAGCCAGAAACCCATGGACGATATCACTGTGGGATTTAGTCCAATTATCGGCGAAAATTTAACAGGAGAACTAGACGAACAAAAACGGCTAATTACTGGAGTAATCGGCGATATTCGGATTATTAATCTCTACGTTCCTAATGGTTCTTCCCTAGATAGTGACAAGTATATTTATAAGCTTAAATGGTTAGAAACTCTCAGGAAATATCTAGATAAAATTATTAATTCTCAACCTGAAGAATTATGTATCTGCGGAGATTTTAATATTGCCTTAGAAGATAAAGATATTTATGATCCCAAGGGCAAAGAAAATCATATTATGTCTTCAGCTAAAGAAAGAGAAGCTTTAGAAAAGGTCTTAGAAATTGGCTTACAAGATGCCTTTAGAAAATTCACCTCGGCAGCGGGACATTATAGTTGGTGGGATTATCGCAGCGGTGGTTTTGCTCGTAACCGAGGTTGGCGAATCGATCATCTTTATTTAACTCCTCAGCTATACGAAAAAGCCGTTAATTGTCTGATCGATCGAGAACCCAGAAAACAAGAAAAACCTAGCGATCATACCCCTGTTATTCTGGAAATATAACGCAAAAATAGCTAAAGGATCAACCTAGACTTTGCACAGTCAGAATTTTGCTCTCTTAGCTTCCCTAACTAGGGACTTTCACCTTGAGGATTTATTCGGTAACGAGAAAATGCTATGATTCGGGTTGAATTTACCAAGTTTATTAAATTATGCGTTCTCCCCAATTAATTGTTCTATTGCTCGGTTTATCCCTTCTCCCCGGCATCTCCCCCGCTTTTGTCCATGCTAATCCCTCGATAGTGCCAGTGAAACAATCGAGTAATCGCGATGGGGGACAAACAATCAAGGAAGCGGAAATTAAAGCAATGATTCAAGACATTGAAACCGCCATTAAAGATAAAAATATCGCCCTAATCCTCAAACACTATGCCCCGTTTATTTCCTCGCAATTGACCATTAAAACCGATGCTAGTACCGAAATTTTTGAGTTAAATGGCATCACGGAACATAAAATATTTTTAGAGGAATCCTACAAAAATATTAAAAGTATAGAGGTTCTTTCTGAGAATTGGGACGTGGATATTCTTGCAAATAACGAGATGGCGATTATCACTCGCGAGCGGGTAGTCAATATTACCAACACCGAGGGTGATAACTATATAGTGGCATCGGAAGCGGTGGCTAAAGTCGCTCCCATCGACGGTAAATTGAGGATATTTTCCATTCAAGAAACCGCCGAAGTGGGACGCAGACCAAAAAAATAATCAACCTCTCCGGTTGGGACTGGACCAACCCGACTCCCGCCGTCTTCTTCCCTCGATAAAACCGTCATCGTAGTCTCTAGAATTGCGCGGATTATCATAGCGGGCAAAGTTAAAACCGTCCTCTAGTCCGCGCTGAAATTCTTGCTCTGGTGGCACAAATCGATAACGTTGTCTATTATCCTGTACCGCCCGGTTGATTAACAAAGCCCCCGCTCCAATACCCACGGCCTCACCAAAGGTTAAAGACTTAGCATAATCGATGTTAATTGTCAAGAAAGTTGTTGTTAAAATTAAGGCTTTTCCCCAATGTTGACCCATAAAATCCTCCTTCAAAAAATCAAGTTGACAACAAAACCGGTACAGATACAAAGTTTCTCATAAAATCGACCACCGACTCCCCAAAACGAAAACCTTGTACCTCACCATTACGATAAATGCTATGAGCTAGATTTAGAAGAATGGGAGTGAAAGCGAATCCCCAAGAAGACATCGTAGAGGAAACTCCAGAAATTCTTACCTTGCAGTAAACCTAAAGACTGTTCACAATCTTTCGCATCTAAAAGCGGTTTAGTGGCATAGTATGCCGGTTGGTATTTGTACCAGGGAATCGACGGCCAGAGATGATGCACGAGATGATAATTCTGCCCTAAAATCAGCAGATTTAAGAGGGGACTGGGGTAAACTCGGGCATTTTTCCAACGATTGCGCTCTTGGAAAGGACGATGGGGGAGATAATCGAAAAATAAACCGAGGGCAATTCCCACCACTAAAGCGGGAACAAACCAAAAATTCATCACATAGCTGATAAAACCGTATTGACAGGCGACGATGACTATGGTAGCAACAAAAAGACGACTGAGGAACCATTCCAGCAGTTCGTATTTCCGCCAGAGTTGCCGCTTAAAAAAGAAAATCTCGTGATAAAAAAATCTGGCCGCAATCATCCACAAAGGGCCACCGGTGGAGACAAAATGATCTGGATCATTTTCGGGATCGTTAACGTGAGCGTGGTGCTGTAAATGGACTCTAGTGAAGACCGGAAAGGCAAAACCGAGCATTAAAGCACTACCATGACCTAAAATAGCATTAAATAGCCGATTGCTATGGGCAGAATTATGAGAGGCATCGTGGATAACTGTCCCCGATAAATGTAAAGCGAGGACATTAGCACTAAAACAAATCCAGTCAGGCCAGGACCATAGCCAATAGCCACAGGTAGATAGGGTTATTAGGCTCAAGGCACTAAAAAACATGGTAACGTTTGGGTTGAAGCCCCCCGGTGCTTTTAAATACTCTTTGGGGACTGTCAGCAACATCTCGGCCGACTGCATTATGGGTGTTGCTCCTTATTGTGTTCGCTTTACTGGCGTAAATTATCATACTACGGCTTTTTCATAAAGTTTTGTAACATTATCTTAATTAATCTAAAGTTATGAAGAAAGTAAGGATTTGTTATATGGTCTTCCCCCCCAGTCCCCGAGGGAAAGCGAGGCTACAAGAGAAAATCACGGGCGCTTAACGCCAGTTTCGCACTTAAACGATTAAAAAATTCGGCTAGAGACTCGGCTTGAGAGGGAGCGATCGCTTGTTTCCCCCCTATCACCGATTCTACTCTATCCCGATCGCCGAAAATATCGACAAGACACTCCCTATCGATATCGAATTCATCAAGTAAAGATTCTAACGTAGCGGTAGGATTTGTTCGGGCGATCGGATAATGTTTCCGCTCGTATTCTTCCACCAATAACACCAATAAATCGAATAATAGTCCTTCGTCATTGCTTAACTCCCGTGACATCATCCCTTCAATTATGCTTAAAAATCGCTCGTATTCTTGGGAGTTATTAATCGGTTTCGGTTGATACTGCAAGCGACCTTGAACCTCTACTAAATTTTTCCAGTTAGCCTTACTAGCGAAGTTATATCAATCGGTAAGAGCTTCTTCTGCGTCCGAGTGGCGCTCCCAAAACTCTCCTAATTTAACTTTACTGATCACGCCCATCGATCGCTAGTTTTATTGTTGTTTTTAACTTAGATAAACATCGATCGCTCTAATAATTATAGTGTATGCCAATTTTACCGATCGCCCCTCGCACCCCAGAAAAGCGCACCACTTCGCCGCTCTCTTGGGAGATCGCCCTCAATCCCGAATCGAGTAATCAATAGGTAGATAAAGCATAATAAATATAAATAGCAACAACCTTGACAAAATCGGGGGGGGAGGGTATAGTGGGTGGGAATTTAGCTAAACAATGTATTCTATGCCACTTAAAAGTTCCTTTTGCTATTCCGTCGCCCTCGCCACGGTAGCCACCGCCACCCTCGCACCAGTTGCCAGCGCCGCAACTTTTAACTTTTCCTACACCTCCAGCTTAGGAACCATCACTGCGACGGTTGACGGAACCCTGCAACTGGATAACAACACGGTATTCGTCAGTTCTATCAGTAATACCACCTTTAACGGCTCTCCCGCTCCTGCCCTCCCGTTCATAGGTTCTTATCTCGATAGCATTCTTGCTGGTGTTGTTGTAACGGGTCAGGCGGTGCTATCCCTAGACGGAGCGGGACTGGATTTTGTCGCTTGTAACACGACGAATTGTATTGATGGATTCGGCTTTTTGCCCCCTAACGCTATTGTAGGTAACACGACCGACCTGTTCGCTTCCGGCAGTGCCTACGGTTCTACTCTTCCTGAACTCTTCGTTCTCGCCAATTATTCCCTGACCCCGGCTGGCACTACCACCGTTCCCGAACCGGCGACGGTTCTCGGTTTACTCTCCGTTGCCGGGGTCGGTTTATTGTGCAAAGGCCGGAAACTGGAAAAGTAATTTTGACCGACTGATCCCCCTGCCCTCCTTATCAAGGGGGGTGTCTGACAACTTTTAACACCTACCTACTTAACTAAAGGGATTAATAATCATCAATTGATTCTCGATTCGCTGACCATCTTGTAAATCTTCACTGTAGAGAATTTGACAGCCCGCTTCCAGAGCGCTGGCCAGTATTAAACTATCAAAGTAACTATATTGATAACGTTCCGCTAGATTCAATGCCATCTCTATCGTATTAACAGAAACGAGGACGATTGGGAATCCCTCGGAAAGCTCTTGTACAGCGTCTCGAATTTGCGAATAGCTTAGGGAAAATTTCCGTTTTAATACATTTATCGTTTCATTTAAAACCTGTGTACTAATCCAAGCCTCACCCGATCCAACACAATCAATCGCTCGCTGTCGTTTATCCGGCTCATCCTCAGAATACCCGTAAATTAAGACATTAGTATCGATAAAAACTTTATCGGGCATTAGCCTCGTCCCGATCGAATGTAAATCCCCGTGTATTTAAAGAAATCGCCTCGAACATCGTTTTTTCAGTTTTCTGGCTCGGATCGGGGACGATTTCCGAGTCATCCAAAACAATCACCCGTATCATCTTACCTTCCCATCGAGAAGAATATCGGGGGGGAACGCTCACCTGACCGTCATAAATAACCGTCCTAAATTCGATCGCTTCCATACATAGCTCCAATTAAACCCTATCTCTACTTTAGCTCTAGAGTTAAGCGATCGATTAAATCCTATCAGGGGAACTGGGACAACGGGAACACCGAAACGGAGACTATAACTATTTTAATGCTAGTTATTTTGTTTGTCTTTGGCCAATGAAAAGAGCGATCGGCGGCTAGAGTATTTCTTTGATGATACTATAACCCCCCGCACCCTAGAAAAGCGCACCCCTTCGCGCATCTCTGGGAGATCGCCCTCAATCCCTAATCGAGTAATCAATAGCTAAATGAAGCATAAGAAATATAAATGATAAAAATCTTGACAAAATGGGCGGGCGGGGGTATAGCAGGGGGGAATTTAGCTAAACAATGTCTTCTATGCCACTCAAAAGTTCCTTTTGCGGTGGTGATTCGGTAGTAGTGATGGCGGCTTAATCCTTTGCTTTGCTGTGCATTGTAGTCATGGATAAAATACCAAAGGGCTCCCCAACGTGATTCTCCATTTTTTTAGAGAAAGATAGACTCTCTCTCACCAACCGAGAAATCTTTTGTCGAAAGGTATTATTTAATCTTTCAATATGATTGGTTTGACCAGTTTCTTTTCCGACCAGTCGATGACGTTTACTAGGAATTACTTTCTTATAGTACTCCCAAAAGTCTGTGTAAGCAGCCGCGCATTGTCGGTAAACACCTGGTAAACTGGCCCCAAAGTTTTTTGGCTGATTGACGACTCCTATCTCCGCGCATAGCAACCAATAATTTCTCGCGTAGTTCTATCGATAGCTAACCAAATATATACCTTGACTTTCTGACAAAATACGAATGACCATAACTCATCACATTCTATGATTAATTTGCCTTTAGGTTTGTCTGTTACCTATGCCTGGCGAGGAACTTGG
>NZ_JASJFB010000725.1:0-2352 GCF_030065455.1 Microcystis sp. M53602_WE12
ACCCTTTGAAAATAAGGCTTTTGACCTGTTAAAATCTGATGTTAGTGCAAGAAAATAGGATTGGGACATTCAAAAACCTTGCATTATTCTCCTCGTAGTACATAAACTGGTACAAAAAAAGAGGGCAACAAAGCCTGAAACGACCGACGACCGGCTACTGACTCCTGACTCCTGACTCCTACCCCCAGGAAAAACTTTTTCAGCAAACCCTAGATAATGACCGGTGACGACGACAAAATTCTCCACCCATCTCATGTGCCAGAGATGTTGATGCGCTTCCGACGCGACTAGAGCCGCCAAACCCCTTTCCACGTCCGAGAGGGTTTGGATGTCCACGTCCCGACGATAGATCCAATCCCAGACCGTATCCTCGATATCCTGGGCGCGTTCGAGCAAATTGCGATCGCTATGGGGCTGCATTTGCAGATATCCCTCCAACATTTTTAATACTGCGTCCATCAATCCCTGTAAACGCAGGGTTAATCCCTCGATCGGACTCAAATTGGCTAACTTTGCCGCTTGTTCCTCTAACTGAATGGCGGTATGGAAACGCCGATCAAAACTTTCCATTTGTTCTAATAAATATTCAGCAATACGCAATAGTTTCGGGTAGAGTAGGGCCTCTTCCTCTGGGGTCAATTGCTGCTCTGGATTCCATTCCCTCGATGAGAGAGAGTTTTCTAATTGCCGATTGGCCCCATCCCCCGGAGGAAAACCACATTCGCGCTCGATCGCCCCACAGAGTTGCCAAATCTTCGGCCAGGGATTTTCTAAATACTGATACCTCACACCGATGGGGACAATAGACAGCTGCTGATTCTCCCCCGCTGCCACCAGATCCTCGACACACCAAAAACTGGTTTGAGCGCAGCCCAATTCTAAACGACTGACCAGTTCGCCGTGACCGTTGGTATAGCCTTCCGGCGCAATGGCCAAGGGAAATTGCCCGCGAACGTAGAGATGGCGCAGGGTACGCAAACAGCCGAAATCGGGACGACCGCGGATCACGGGAACGCCACCGATCGCCGGTAAGAGCCAATTAGCCACTGGACCTGCCCAGAGGGGAATCCCTCGATCGTAGAGAAAATAGCCAAAAACTGGCTTATTTAAACTTATTCCCTCATTGGCAGCTATTTTAGGCAGGTTGCTATGAAGATAATGGATCAAGGAGGGGGGATCGTTAGTGCTGGAATGACGATAGGCAAGCAGAAACCGCAACTGTCCAGCTTGGAAACGGCCGTAACAATCGACGAGAATTTCGCTATTTTCCCCTTCCACCCGCTCAATCTGACATTGCGATCGCAAATAGAAGGGCAACAGCCGATAAATTGCCGCCAAGACCAAGGGGTTAAAATGGGGGGCGAGAAATTTTAGCGGTGATTGGGCGCGGATAGGTTTTGTCATCGGAGAATGAGTTTATTATGGATAGAACAGAATCAAGGATTTTGAGCGGAGCCGGAGAAAATTATCGGTTCACCTAAGTATGATATTTGATTTTTTTCCATCTTCAATGCTCCTAAGTAGGGCTGGCTGAATAATGGTAAAAACCTTGTTGGGTAAGACTTTTAGACTTTTTGTCAATCAAAAAGTACCAGGCATGGCAGTGATGAGGGGGAAAATTGAGGCACTTTTTCCCTGAAAATTAGGTAATTGGCCACCTCAAAACCGGTAAAACCCCACACCCCACACCCCACACCCCACACCCTGTCCCCACGAAAAACTTTTTCAGCAAACCCTAAGTATCGGCGGACAAACTAGCCGCCGGTAAACCTCGATCGCCCGCTCTGACCTTCTCATCATTAACCGATCTAACTTTAACAACGCCCGTGAAACAACTGATTCAAGCCTTGGCTCTTTTGGGATTACTAGGAATCGCTGGATTGCTGCTTTTATTTCTTGCTCCTTCCTGGCCGACCCTTTTCGGTGTACTGGTTCTCGATCCCCGCGCTTTCGTCACCATTAAATCCCTGCGCTTTGGTTTGGAAGAAGCGATTATCGTTGTCTTTATCGCTAGTGTTTCCGAGGCGATCGGACAAAGTTTTGTCTTATTTATTAACCGGATTCCCCCCAGCCGCTTTATTTTTAGTTTATTAATTACTTCTATTCTCTACGCTTTTAATTTTGGCATTTGGGCCGCTGGACTTTGGCTAGTCACTATCCTCTTATTTCGGGGTGATACCCGCCTATTTGAGGTGGCCAGTACCCTAGGATTTATACTTTGCACGGCTACAACTTGCATTTTTTACTCAAGGACAATAATATAGTTTAAGAGTCATAATTAGAAGCAAAGCACTCATTAAAAACATGATTAACCTAGAATTCACGGAAGAAGAAAAGAACTCACTGTCTTAG
>NZ_JASJFB010000596.1:0-1653 GCF_030065455.1 Microcystis sp. M53602_WE12
AGATATGGGAGTGGTCGGGGGGAAAACTCCGGGACTTTTTCCCTGAAAATTAGGTAATTTACCCGATGAAAATGGGTAAAACCCCACACCCCACACCCCACACCCTACACCCTGCCCCTAGGAAAAACTTTTTCAGCAGACCCTAGTTAAAAGCCTAAGAACCGAGAATCCCCCGCTACACCGCGCGAGCGGTTAGCGGGGGAGAGTCAAAATCAGATCACGCTAATTTGATTGGTTATGGACCCTATTCATGTCTATCTCTCTACCCCGTTCGGGTTACACTTTACCAGTTTTTGCCTGTGCCAGTGCGATCGCATCTCTCCAGCATCTCCACGGCGAAAATGAGCTAAATTCCGTTACTTTTAATCTTTTAGAACCGCCAGAAGCCGTTACTATTGCCATCGAACAAGTTGCCCGACTGAACCCCGATGCTGCCCTAGCCATCACCCGCAGCGATCCGGGGGACAATTTGGATTTAACTAGAAATACCCCTATATGGGCGTTAGTAGAAAGAAAGACGGGTAATCAAGAGATAGAGATTCAAGGCGGCGAAGGAATCGGCCTACAGGTTGATAATAGCGGAAAATCAGCTATCTATAGTTATGCCCAGCGTCTCCTGCAAGAAAACCTCAGACCCCTGTTACTGCCCCAAGAAAGCCTCAAAGTGACGATTATCCTTCCAGAAGGCAAAAAACTGGCCACAAGGACTTCTAACGCCGCTTTTGGGGTGGTAGAGGGATTATCTTTGTTGGGTACCACTGGCATTTCCCAACCTCTCAGCGCCCCCGGACAGTTAGAAATCTTTCGCGAGCAATTAAAAATTTTATCTCTTCGTTTCGATCGCTTGGTGTTTTGTATCGGGGAAAATGGCTTAGATTTAGCCCCTCAAATGGGCATTAATCCTGATATTTTGGTAAAAACAGCCAATTGGATCGGGCCGATGTTATTAGAGGCACAATTACAGGGAATCTCTGAAATTCTTTTGTTTGGTTATCACGGTAAATTAATTAAACTTGCCGGGGGAATCTTTCAGACTCACCATCATCTCGCCGATGGTCGTCGGGAAATTCTTACCGCCTACGCCGCTAAAATGGGTTTAGCTACCCCCCATCTCCAGCAAATTTTTGACAGTAGCACCAGCGAAAACGGTCTGGAATATCTGCGTCAATTAGACCGGCAAACGGGAGATAATTGGGTGGAACGCATCTATGGAGAAATGGCTAATACGATTGATCGCCGTTGCCAAGAATACGTTTATAACCACAGTAACGGTCATCTTAGGGTCGGTTGTATTTTATTCGATCGCTCTCGTTCTTTGATCAGCAAAAGCGAAAATGGCCTTAAATTTTTGCAGAATCTACAAGTTACTCCCCAGTGACCGTGCTATGATCGTGGGAATATTTAGTCTTAAAAAATGAAACTAATAAGGCCATACAATTGTAGCTTATTTCCAGAACAATAGCCGATTTAGTTTACAAATCTTTAACTTTTTCCTGCCAGTTTCTTTTTTTGATCGCAGTGACAACTCAAACCCCCCTTCCCACCCCCCAAGAGACTTTGCCCTCAGAGTCCTTCACTAATAGCCTTAATCGTCAAATAATCATCATTCTTGACTTTGGCTCCCAGTATTCTGAATTAATCGCCCGCAGAATC
>NZ_JASJFB010000216.1:0-8031 GCF_030065455.1 Microcystis sp. M53602_WE12
CGATCAAGTACAAGTGGGGGATGTTCTAGCGGAAACTAAGTTAGTATCCACTAACGGCGGTTTGGTGCGTTTAGCCCCCAATAGCCGGGAAATCGATATCGTCACCGCTTCCGTGTCTTTGGATCAGGCCGAAGTAAAAGTAGAAAGCAGTGCCGGTCGGGAACAATTTATTATTCATACGGTCGATGGTCAACGCTTCCTGCTGAAAACCACTCCGGGGACAAAAGTACAGAATCATGCCATTGTCGCCGAGTTAATCGACGATCGCTATCAAACCCACACCGGCGGGATGATTAAATACGTCGATATCGAAGTCTCCAAAGGCAGCCGCAAACAGGGTTATGAAATCACCAAAGGCGGCACGATCCTCTGGATTCCCGAAGAAACCCACGAAGTCAATAAAGATATCTCCCTCTTACAGGTGGAAGATGGGCAGTATGTGGAAGCAGGGGAAGAAGTGGTTAAAGACATCTTCTGTAACTCTAGCGGTGTGGTGGAAGTCATCCAGAAAAATGACATCCTCCGGGAGATCATTGTCAAACCGGGGCTGTTATTTATGGATCTCGAACCGGAATCCTCCGGAATTGCCCAAGAACAGTTAATTTACCCCGGGACACAGTTGACTCCCGAAGTCACGATCGAGGAGTTACGGCAAGCGGAATGGGTGGAAACTAACGAGGGTTTGGGATTACTGCTGCGACCAGTACAGGAGTTCACCGTAGAAGACCAATCCACTTCTCCCACCCAGGGTTCCGCTAACCAAGAAGGAGGACGACATATCGAACTGCGATCGGTGCAGCGCATTTTCTTTAAAGACGGGGAAAGAGTTAAATCCGTCGAGGGTTGTCAACTGATCAGCACCCAATTAGTCCTAGAAATTTCTAGCGAAGAACCGGAATCGGTCTCCCATCTGACGGCCGATATCGAGTTAGAACCGATTGAGGACAGGGATTGTCAGCGTTTACAGTTAGTTATTCTCGAATCTCTGGTGCTGCGTCGAGATAGTGATAATGATCCTTTAGGGGGTAATATTCAGACTCGCGTTCTCGTCCAAGATGGCGATGAAATTCCACCGGGGGCAGTGGTGGCCAGAACCGAAATCCAGTGTAAGGAAGCTGGAGAAATTCGCGGGATTCGCAAGGGCAGCGAAGCGGTGCGCCGTCTTTTAATTGTGAGTGACCGTGACGAGTTTATTCTCCCGCTCGCTGTTGCTCCCACCGTCAAGGCCAGGGATCTGGTAATCGCCGAAGCTGAGATCGCTGCTGGAGTTTTAGCCCCCAATTCCGGTCAAGTGCTGGCCGTTGACAAAACCGCCACTGGCTATGAAATCCGTCTGCGTAAGGCCCGACCCTACCGAGTATCGGCGGGGGCCATTCTGCACATCGACGAGGGAGATCTGGTCCAACGGGGCGATAATTTGGTGCTGTTGGTGTTTGAGCGCTCGAAAACCGGGGATATCATTCAAGGTTTACCGAGAATCGAAGAACTGCTCGAAGCGCGTAAACCGAAAGAGGCCTGTGTCCTGGCACGCAAGCCGGGAGTTTGTCAAGTGGAGTACCAAGATTCTGAGATCGTCGATATTAAGGTGGTCGAGGATGACGGCACGATCAGTGAATATCCGCTTTTAGGCAGTCAAAACCCCCTGGTGAGCGATAATCAGCGTATCGATGCGGGTCAGGCGTTAACCGATGGTCAGGCTAATCCCCACGAGATTTTAGAGGTGTTCTTTAATTATTATGTGGATAGCTTGGGCAGTTACGAAGCGGCCTTAAAAGCCTTGGAAAAAACCCAGATGTTCCTCGTTGATCAGGTACAGTCGGTTTATCAATCCCAGGGGATCGATATTGCCGATAAACACATCGAAGTTATCGTGCGTCAGATGACCTCTAAGGTGCGGATCGATGACGGCGGCGATACCAGTATGTTGCCCGGGGAATTGTTGGAATTGCGACAGGTGGAGACGGTAAATGAAGCCATGTCAATCACCGGTGGGGCGGCGGCTAAATATACGCCTGTACTACTGGGAATCACCAAAGCTTCCTTGAATACCGATAGCTTTATCAGTGCCGCCTCCTTCCAAGAAACCACCCGCGTCCTCACGGAAGCGGCGATCGAAGGCAAGTCCGACTGGTTACGGGGTCTCAAGGAAAACGTGATTATCGGTCGTCTGATTCCGGCGGGTACTGGCTTTAATTCCCACGAAAACATGGCGGGGATCAGCGATTACGCCCCCCCAGAGGAGGAATATAACTACAACAACAATCGTGGTTATTACGCTGCCCCCAGCAGTCCCAGTTTCCCTCCTCGTCCCGGTTTCGGCGATAGTAGCGAGGATAGCGATATGATTCTTGACGATCAAACCGCTCGCGCCTACGCTGAGGGTGATGTGGTCGATTTAGAGGATGATGAAATGGCTTTCCTCTCCTCCCGCGGCAGCAGTCGCTTTAGTCGCCAACCCATCAGCGACAGCTGGTCAGAAGCCGATGAGGAAGGGGATGAGGACGATTTCGAGGGGGATTACGAAGAAGAATAATCGTCTGTAGATATCTTAAAAGGAGGAGTGGCCGGAAAAACCCTTGTTATTCTCCAAAAACCTCCTCCTTCTCTCCCCAAACTCCCTAGGGTTGGCTGAATAAATATGAAATATATAGCGTTTCTGATTCACAAGAGGTACATTCCCGATCCTGAACAGCTTAATCAGCAAAGGTTTAAGTGTGCCGCACAGATGCGAGAACCGCTATAGACGAGGTAAGGGTTTTAGGGTTTTGTTTTGCTCTCACAGGTGCAAGATTTTGAGAGAATCGTGGTTCAAAACCTTGCATCTTCATCGACCTGCGTCCTGTACGGGCGAAGCATTCGGGCATAACCTATCGCTGAAACCGTAGATTTCCTATCCGAATGCTTCGCCCCTACTTTTCCCGCTAACTCACCAGAGTTTGGCAATAAAAAAAGGCAGCCTTTCTTGTCAACCGGAAAGGAGACAAAGTAAGGATTTGAAGAATTTTCTCTCCAGTCGGGATGACAGGATTTGAACCTGCGGCATCCTGCTCCCAAAGCAGGCGCGCTACCAAGCTGCGCTACATCCCGAAGTAAACTCTTTTTTTAGTATAGCCTAAGAGCCGCATTCTTAATCGGGATACCAAAACATCCCTTTGATACCTTCGGGATCGAGAACAAAACCGAGACGACGATAGAAATCCACCACCTGCGGATCGGCGAAAAGAGTTATATTACTGATGTCCTCACCCCGCAACTTCCTGATCATAAATTTCATTAATGCTTTACCAAAGCCTTTACTTTGATAGTGAGGATGAACAACCACATCCCAGACTGTAGCATTAAAAGCGTGATCGGAAGTGGCACGAGCAAAACCCACTAAACGACGGCGATTACCTCGCACTTCCCACATCGACACGACTAAAAAACTACATTCGATCGCCTTTTTAACTTTGCGTAAAGGACGACGGGCCCAACCTACCGAGTCACAAAGTTCTTCTAACTCATATAGATCTAGCTCTCGATCAGTACTAAAAAACACTCGCGTCTGTCCGAGGTCATTCTGGGCAACCTCTACCAAGTCTCCCGAATAGTCAGGAGATGCAGTGACTTCCGAGCTATTAAACAATCTTTTCCAAAAAACCATGCCGGGGGGCTACTGCCTCAATATTGTCCTTTTAGCCTAGTATATTTTATTTTCCCCTCTCTAAGAACAATCGGGCCACTGGAGTCCAAATTTGATTGGTTGAGTACGGAGAGGGTGGGATTTGAACCCACGAACCATTGCTGGTTACTCGATTTCAAGTCGAGCGCAATCGACCACTCTGCCACCTCTCCAAGGCAGCCATACCTAATATCTTATCATTAGAACTCTTGCATAAATCAAAAAATTTTCCGCAAATGCAGGTAAAAGGGTTGCATATTATAGAATATAGGGTTAAGGGTTAAAATTTCCCCTTTCCCCCTTCCCCAATTTCTGCAAGAAGTCTATTCTAGTCAATTAGAGGCACAATTAGGGTTGGCTGAAAAAGTCTTTCCTGGCGGCAGGGTGTGGGGGTTTACCGATTTTCAGGGAAAAAGTACCTGAATTTCCCCCCCCCCTGATCACTCCTAGGCCTGGCACTTTTGGAGATCAAAAAAGTCTAAAAGTCTTAGCCAACAAGGTTTTTAGATTTATTCAGCCAGCCCTAATTAGGGGTTTCTGAGCAGCATTTTGGGCGGGCCGATCGGCCGAACCAATTCCCCTCACCATCCCCGCCAAGATGACCGACTTATTTGTTTAATTTCTGTAATTTTCGGCTTTCAAGGGGGAAAACTAAAATTAGAATGGGGAGGGGTGCCTTAAAATTGCTGTTTTGACGTATAATCACCTCAATAAAATTTAGAAGCTCCTAGAGTTGATAGTTTTAAACATTTCTGTGAGGAAAATGTATTTATTATGAGTTCAATTATTGAAATCGGCGACCACAAAATTAGCGATTCAGCGGTCTTGCCTCTTTTGGCAAAATATGGTATGTTACCCCAGTTAATCCGGGAAGTAATTATCGAGCAAGCGATTGCCGATATCACCTGCAATCCCGAAGAAAGAAACGCCGCCTATTCCCGTTTCTATCAAAATAATCAAATTGCCAACGATGAACAAATGAAATCTTGGTTACGACAAAACGGGATGGATTCCGAACAACTAGAATATCTAATTCTTCGGGACATTAAACTGGAAAAATTTAAACAGGAGACTTGGGATAACAAAGTAGAATCCTACTTCTTGCAAGTCAAAAATCAATTGGATAAGGTGGTTTATTCCCTGATTCGGACAAAAAATATCGGCATTGCCCAAGAACTATTTTTCCGGATACAGGATCGAGAAAATAGCTTCGCTGAACTAGCCAAAAAATACTCCCAAGGAGCAGAAGCAGAAACCGGAGGACTAATCGGACCTGTGGAACTGAGCACTCCCCATCCCCAGATTGGGCAAATTCTCAAAGCAAGTAAACCGGGGCAACTGTGGCCACCGACGCAAGTGGGAGAATGGGTCGTAATTGTCCGGTTAGAAAAATACTTATCCTGTGAACTGGATCCTCCCACCCGTCAACGCTTACGGAATGATTTATTCCAACAATGGTTAATGACTCAAATGCAAACAGTGAAATTTATCTCCGAATCAACCCCAGTCAATAGCGAGCAGGTATCGATTATATAGCATCCCTTGCCAAGCTGGGTAAACCCAGTCTTTTCGCTTAATTATTTGCCAACTTAGTCAATTTTCGCCTAGCTAATGAGTTACACCACTTTAGATTTTACCGCCTTTCTGGAGACCGTACAGCCCTTTGATCGCCTGCCCGTCGAGGTTAGACGTTCCCTCGGCCAGAAATTACAACCCTTTCGCTATGAGATGGGCAATGCGATCCTCAAGTGCGACCGCTTACCCTCCCACCTCGTCCTTCTCTACGAGGGAGAGGCCAGACTTTTGGGTTACGATGCTAGGGTTGACAATCCGTTGCCGGTTACTTTGGCTAAATTGCAGCCGGGGGATTTATTCGGGTGGATCAGTCTCCTGCGCGGTAGCCCCTGTGAAACGGTGATCGCTTCTTCGGAAGTCACTATCTGTTTAACCTTAAAACAAGAGGATTTTTGGTCTTTAATCAATAATTACCCCGAATTTAAGGAACATTTCTTTAAAGAAACCTCGATCGCTGAAGTTTATGCTCTCCTAGGCTCCTATCTTAATCAACAGGCCTGGGGTGGGGGGGACCTGAAAGAAATTGCTCAGGCTCTTTTAAACAAAGCTTGTGTGTCCTACAACCAGATTAACGATGATTATCTCTGGTTAGTCAGCGAAAATACCGATAATTATCCTATCGGCACAGTTATCACCCAGAACAATCCGACTAACACCCGCTTATTAGGTCTTTCCTCCGATCAGTTAGATGAATTCTTGACAGTGGAAACCGAAGCGGCTGCGGAAACAGAAACGGACGATATCTGGGAAACCCAAGTCATTAAGGGAAATAAACCCACCCAGGTATTAGATATCCCCCAAGGAAGAATCAGCGACATCACCAGCGATATCGACCTTGAAAAAACTGTCCAGAAAAACCGCAAATCCTATCCTTTTTTCGGGGGAAAAACGGAACTAGAGGCGGTGAGTGCCTGTTTTCAGATGATCTGCAAATATTTTAATATCCCCTTTCGCAAGGACGTGATCCAACGCATCCTAAGGGATCAACTGCAAAGAACCGGCAGCCTTTCCCTGCCCCTGTGTGGGGCTGTGGCCGAGTTAGTGGGACTCCATAGCCAATTAGTACCCCTAAATGCTACTTCCTTGCCCAATATCAACCCTCCTGCCCTAATTCGCTGGCAAGACAGCATCGTTATCCTCTACGAAATTAATCAACGGGAAACCACGATCGCCGTTCCGGAACGGGGGATAATTAAACGCAAAACCAGCGAATTTCTGGAATCTTGGGACGAAAAAGGGGAAGTAATTCTGCTCAAACCCACCAAACACACCCAGCAACAGCGTTTTGGCCTATCATGGTTTTGGCCTTCTGTCAAGAAACATAAACGAGTCTTAATAGAAGTTTTTATCGCTTCTTTCTTCGTGCAGTTATTTGCCCTGGCCAATCCCTTGATGATTCAGGTGATTATCGATAAAGTGATCGTGCAGAATAGCCCGGAAACTCTGAACACCCTCGGGGTTTTCCTCTTAGTAATTGCCGTTTTTGAGGGGATTTTAACCTTTTTGAGAACATCTCTTTTTGTCGATACCACTAACCGCATCGACATGACCCTCGGTTCAGAAATTATCGATCACCTGCTGCGCTTACCCCTGAAATACTTTGAACGGCGGCCAGTGGGGGAAATTTCGACAAGAATCAACGAATTAGAGAATATTCGGCAATTTTTAACAGGCACAGCCCTAACGGTGGTGTTAGATGCCATTTTCTCGGTTATCTACATCGTGGTTATGTTGATCTATAGTCCGATTCTAACCGTTTGGGCCCTGGGAGTCGTGCCGATTTTAGTTCTCTCCACAGCTATTTTCGCACCGATCGTGCGGCGACAACTGCGAGCAAAAGCGGAACGAAACGCCGAAACCCAATCCTATCTAGTGGAGGTGATGACGGGAATCCAAACAGTAAAAGCACAGAATATCGAATTGCGTTCCCGTTGGCAGTGGCAAGAACGTTATGCGCGCTATGTGGCCGAAGGTTTTCAAACGGTCATGACCTCAACTTTGGCCGGTTCCTTTAGTCACTTCTTTAACCAATTATCGGGTTTATTAGTGCTGTGGGTGGGAGCAGCCCTAGTTTTAGACGGAAAACTCACCCTTGGTCAATTAATCGCCTTCCGGATTATCTCTTCCTACGTTACCTCGCCGATTCTGCGTTTGACCCAACTCTGGCAAAACTTCCAAGAAACCGGCTTATCCCTAGAAAGATTGGCCGATATCGTCGATACTCCCCAAGAAGCGGAACTCGATCGCCAAAATATCCCCATGCCCTTAATTAAAGGCACTGTCACCTACGAAAACCTCGCTTTCCGCTTCAATCCCCACGGACCCCTGCAACTATACAACGTCAATTTAGAATTCCCCGCCGGCACTTTTGTCGCTTTGGTGGGAGAAAGTGGCGCCGGGAAAAGTACCATCACTAAACTATTAGCCCGTCTCTACGAACCAGAATCGGGACGGATTCTCATCGATGGCTATGATATCAACAAAGTGGAACTCTATTCCCTGCGTCGTCAAATCGGCATGGTTCCCCAAGAAACCCTATTATTTGATGGTACGGTACAGGAAAATATCGCCCTGACTAACCCCGATGCGACTGTGGAGGAAATCGTCTCGGCAGCGAGAGCAGCCGCAGCCCACGAATTTATTATGACCCTGCCCAATGGCTATAATACCCGCGTCGGTGAACGGGGGGCATCCCTATCGGGGGGACAACGACAACGGGTTGCGATCGCTCGTTCCGTCCTGCAAAGACCGCAAATTCTCATTCTTGATGAGGCCACCAGCGCCCTCGACTATAA
>NZ_JASJFB010000864.1:0-1231 GCF_030065455.1 Microcystis sp. M53602_WE12
GTGCCAGCCATTGCGGGGATCGGGGGAAAATTCAGGTACTTTTTCCCTGAAAATTAGGTAGTTGACCACCTCAAAACTGGTAAAACCCCACACCCCACACCCCACACCCCACACCCTGCCACCACCGAAAAGCTTTTTCGGCAAACCCTATCTAATTGTGTGTTGGGTTTTTTTAGGTCAATCCAACCGACAAGAGCGGATATAAAATCTAATATAATCAAGACAGCAGGTCATCCCATAGGTAATTCTCAAATGAATTATAAGATTGACATAGAACAAGAAGAAGATGGACGATATATTGCTGAAATCGTCGAACTTCCGGGAGTTTTAGTCTATGGCAATAGTCAACAGGAAGCTATTGCTAAAGTTCAAGCACTTGCTTTGCGTGTCTTAGCCGATCAACTTGAACAGGGAGAACTTCCAGAAAATCACCTAAATTTATCATTTGTTGCTCTATGAGTCAATGGTCAGCAACGAAAGCCAAACAAGTTTTAAAAGCATTAAAAAGCATAGGTTGGAAAATTAAACGCAGTGGACTGTTTCAGCTAAAATAGGGCAATAGATTTCGGCTTAAAGTCTTAAATTATAGAATTTATAGCATTTTTCTAATACACCAAATTAACTGAAACAATCCAGTAGGGTGTGTTAGCGATAGCGTAACACACCAATTTAATAATAAATTTGCTGCGTGGGGAGCGGATTATTGATTTTGGTTTTTTAACAGAATTGGTAGCCGCAAACACAAACCCTACCAGATTAAGCGATCGCACTCAACTTAATATCAACAGACTTTCTGTTTCACTATCAAAAAATTCAACAATAATTAAAAAATAACCTCTTAAAATTTCGATAATCTTTGCAGTGGGACTATTACCAATACGAAGATAGATAAATTTTGGTGGATGACCATATAATAGACTGCGCTGATGAAAATCGGCATCTTTAGAGACAATTACAAAATCGTTGAATTTGGCAAATTCCCAGATAAGTGCATCATCAGTATTGATCAGTCCTAAAGTCTTGACGTGCTGAGAATTAGAATATAAATCAATTATTTTATCAATAATCCGATCTGACAAATTTTCATCTAATAACTGAACTTCCCCCATACATATATACCACAATAGCTGAAAACCCTTATCCATCAATGGATGCACCCCCTTAACTTATCTTAATGTACCCATGTAATTTGTAACATTTCTTAATGGACAAGAATTCTCTCCATTTGCTA
>NZ_JASJFB010000821.1:0-7563 GCF_030065455.1 Microcystis sp. M53602_WE12
GCTGAAACAGTCCAGTAGGATGGGTTAGCGGTAGCGTAACATAATCGGGCGTTGGGTTTCATGCTTCAACCCAACCTACGTTCATCTTATATTTAATTCCACCCACCTACTTAATTAGGGCTGGCTGAAAAAGGTTGAGGGTTAGGAGTCAGTATTCCTGGACTTGCTCCATACAGAAATACTAAAAAATTAACAAAACCCTTATGAAGATTTTAACTCAGGCTCTGTAAGACTTTTAGCCATAGCTAGTATAATCCTAGGGGGGAGGTTCAGAAATAAAAGCATGAAAACTGACACGATTTTTTATCAACTCTTTCAATCATTCCCCTCTATCTTCTTTGAATTAATTCAACTCCCTATCAGCGAAGCCAATAACTACCGCTTTGACTCAGTGGAAGTCAAACAACTTTCCTTTCGTCTCGATGGAGTCTTTCTGCCTCAAAATAATAACCCCCAGACTCCCATCTACTTCTGTGAGGTACAATTTCAAGAAGATGAGGCTTTTTATCAGCGCTTTTTCACCGAAATCTTCTTATATCTCAGTAAAACTGACTTAACCAATGATTGGCGGGGTGTGATTGTCTATCCTAACCCTCAAGTAGAAACCAATCAAGTTCAACGCTATCGGGAACTCCTCAACTGCGAGCGAGTCAGACGGATTTATCTGAATGAATTAGAAAACATTCCTCAAACTTCGATTGGTTTAGCCAAAGTGCAATTAATCACCCTATCTAAAGCAAAAGCGCTTGATAGCACCCGAAAATTAATCCAAAGAGTGAGAGAAGAATTAACCCCCGACCAAAAACCCCAAGAACTCTTACAATTAATAGAGACGATTCTCGTTTATAAGTTACCGCTTCTCAATCGTCGGGAGATAGAAACTATGTTTAGTTTAGATGAATTAAAACAAACTCAGTATTTTCAAGATGTGCGCGAGGAAGCGCGTCAGGAAGGCATTGAGCAAGGCATTGAGCAAGGCATTGAGCAAGGCATTGAGCAAGGCAGACTAAACAAAGCACTAGAGGCGGTCCCTCGTTTGTTAGCCTTAGGGTTAAGCGTTGAGCAAGTCGCATCCGCCTTAGAGTTAGAGGTTAAACAGGTTAGAGCTATGCAAAAAGGGACATAAGACTATATCGCCCCCTAACCAAAAAGGAAGGCGTTTAAACCTTCCTTACCATAGAATTGGTCATTTATTGACGTTTGCGAGCCAATAAACCCAGAGAACCCACCGCTAATAAGCCTAAAGGGGTACCTGGTTCCGGGGTTGTCTGTGTCTGGGTGCCTTGAATGGTCCAGTTAGCAGCAACTATATTACCTGATACATTGGTCAAATCGACAGAGTAGTTCAAATCATTAGTAAAGTAAATGCCATTGTCTCCATTCACGAACCATGCGTTAGGTGTTTGTGTAGAATTGGTTGAGACGACATTGACATTAGAGTAATCAATCCAATCAGAAGGAACAGAGGTTAATTGTCCTAAGGCATTGGTGACAAAGCTTCCTATACTACTACTCAACCCATCACCCCCATTAGGATTAAAGGTGGTAACGTGGGCCCCATTACCAAAATTGAAGGTGACACTCACAATGTTGCTGGCGGTCCATGTGCTTGGGGGGAAAATTCCGGCACTTTTTCCCTGAAAATTAGGTAATTGACCACCTGAAAATGGGTAAAACCCCACACCCCACACCCTGCCACCAGGAAAAACTTTTTGCCGCAAACCCTAATTAGGGTCTATAGAAAAAGTTCCTAACCGTAATTCCCCTGCTGCTGTCCTTCGACCTGATTCTTACCGAGAAGGAGATCAAGTCAAAAAAAGAACCCTTGCCAACATCTGAAACTGGCTCTCAAAGGGGAAGTCCAGTCATAACTTCTACTGTTTCTCCCGCTTGTATAGTAGTTTTACCCTGGGGAATTATGGCTAAAGCATTAGTACCCGCTAAATTAATTAAATTAGCCGAATTGTGTTGTCCGGGAGCAAGTTGAAATTGATAAACTCCCTCGATAATTTCTATTTTTCCCCAGAGATAAACTTCTCTTTGTCCCTGAGATTTGAGAGTATCGCGGGTGACAACTCGCAGAAATTTGTTCTGATAATCTGTCAATCCCGATAATTTTTTAATTGCCATTTGCACGAAGCGCCAACAGGAAACTAAAGCAGAGACGGGATTTCCGGGGATACCAAAGTAAACACAACCATTAGGAAAAGTAGCAAAGGTTAGGGGTTTACCCGGTTGAATAGCAACGCTGCCAATCAGAATTTTTCCCCCTAATTCCCCTAAAATTCCCTCGATATAATCGTAATCTCCTACGGAAACACCGCCGGTGGAAAGGACGATGGCACTAGAATTAATGGCTTTTCTGATAGTTTCTCTGAGAAGATCGGGATTATCTTTGATTATACCTAAAGGTCTGGGAATTGCCCCTAAACTGGCGACAAATGCGGTTAAAGCGTAGCGATTTGAGTCAATAATTTGACCTTTTTGGAGGGTTTCATCGGGATTAATTAATTCATCTCCCGTGGAGAAAATTGCCACTTGGGGACGGGAAAAAACTGTTAATTCGGTAGCTTGTGCCGTGGCTAAAACCGCTATTTCTGGGGAATTAATGGCAAGACCAGCTTTTAATAAAGTATTTCCCGCTTGATAGAATGTGCCGCGTTGACGCACGAAAAGACCTATTTTTTCGGGAGGGATAAGAATCACCACTCGCTCCCCTTGTTTTTGAGTATTTTCCTGCATAATAATCGTATCACTGCCGGCGGGTAACATCGCTCCTGTAAATATTCGGGCTGTTTCTCCTGGTTGAATAATTTTTTCGGGGACTTTGCCGGCGGGAATTTCGGCGATAATCTTTAAAGTAACGGGATTTTCTGGATTAGTGTCTTTGACATCTTCGTAGCGGACAGCATAGCCATCCATAGCAGAATTATCCCAATAGGGAAAGTCTAAATCACTGCTGATATCTTCGGCTAAAATGCGCCCAAAAGCTGCCTCTAGAGAAACTTTTTCTGTTTCTTGTCGGGGTTGAATTTGAGTTAAAATTATAGATTCTGCTTCTTTGACTGAGTACATGGATTAAACAAACAAATGAACCGATTAGCTAGATTAAGGGTGGAAGATATACAAGCTTGGGTCGGGGAAGTGCATTTATCGGATAGGAAGGGTCAGACTCCCTATTATATACCGGTTTTGAACCAAGTTCATCCCGAGGTTTTCGCTCTCCAGATTCACTGTCTTGAGGGGGAGATTTTGTCTTGGGGAGATGAAACTGTAACTTTTCCTTTGATGAGTGTGATTAAACCTTTTTTGTTATTATATCTTTTAACCCATTTAGGGGAAGATGCTGTTTTTCGTCGCGTGGGAAAACAAGCTTCTAGTTATCCTTTTAATTCCTTAACTCAACTGCAAGAGGATCGCGGTTTTCCCCGTAATCCTATGATTAATAGTGGTGCGATCGCATTGGCGGATTTATTAGCAGGAGAAACCCCGGAATCTCGCTGTGAAAATTTGCTTTTATGGTTAAATGAAATGGGTAATTGTCAATTATTTTTAGATCGATCTGTGCTTGAATCTGTTCACTCTTATCCTAATGTTCACAATCAAGCTTTAAGCTTAGAATTAGAAAAAAATGGTTATATCAGTCATCGTTATTTAGCTCTAGAAACCTACAATCAAATCTGTTGTTTATCTGGAAAAATTGCCGATCTTGCTAATTTAGGTAAGTTAATTTTAGCTTCTTCTTTTGCCGAAATTATTCTAGAAATTATGACTAATTGTGGACTCTATGAAGCTTCCGAAAAATTTGCTATTGAGGTGGGGTTTCCCACTAAATCGGGAGTTAGTGGGGCCCTATTATCAATTGTACCGCAACAGGGAGCGATCGCTTGTTATAGTCCTCTGTTAAATGAGCAAGGTAATTCAATTTTAGGACTTAATTTACTAACATATATCAGTCATTTTGTCAAGTAAATTTAATCTATGAAAATAAGCTTTAATTCCTCAAAAAAATGCCGATACTTTTTCTGATTTTTCTGGCCAAGTACCGTGAAAACTGGGAGGGATAAAGTTGATTTTGTCAAGGATTGTTAAGATGCGCTTACCCTGATAATTCCAGTGATCAATTGGCTATCCTGATCATCTCTGGTGATTTTCCCGCAGCATAAATATCCCACATTGTCCGATAAGCTTTTTCTAAATTGCGGGTAAAACGAAGCGTATCAAATAACGGATAAGTAAGACGATTTTGTGCTAGTTTCTGTTTAATTTCGTGCAATTTATCAGGAGATTTTGCTAAATTAATCGCTAAATTTTTATACTCCTCTAAATTCTTAGTAATTAATTCAGGTAGGCCCATAGCTGTCAGTAAACTAGCACCAACACGGGAAGGAAAAGTTGCACCTGGACAAGTTATAATCGGTAAACCTGCCCATAAAGCATCACTTCCAGTCGTATGAGCATTATAGTATAAAGTATCAAGAAATAAATCAGCTAGTTGATGCCGCGCCAAATGTTCCGACTTAGGTTGGAGATGGGCAAAAATTAAGCGATCGCCGTCAATTCCTCGCGCTTGTGCTTCCCGACGTAGATTTGCTTCAGCTTCAGCTACTCTCGAAAATAACCATAACACACTACCTGGAACATTTGCCAGAATTTCCATCCATACAGTGAATATTTGCGGCTCAATTTTATAGGTATGGTTGAAACAACAAAAGACAAAACCCGATTCAGGAAGACCATAATGGGAACGAGTAACAGGTTTAGATGATATGATTTGTTGATAATCATTAGCCTGATAACTATCCGGTAAAATTACCAATTTTTCAGTAAAATTATCAGGAAATTCCGGTGGGGTAACTATGGCATCACCAATAATATAGTCGATAAAATCTGCTCCCATTGTCCCCGGATAAACCAAATAATTAACTTGAATCGGTGCAGGTTTTAAAGCCAATATTTGTGTCCGCGCTTTATCAATATATCCCATCAAATCAACTAAAATATGCACCCCATCATCAAAAATCCGTTGTGCAGACTCCGTAATTGATAAAGTAGCAATATCATAAAAGCGATCACAATCATTAGCAATGCGACGACGATACTCACTACCATCATCAGGACCATAGGAATAGGCAATTATTTCAAAGTTATTGCGATCATGTAAACCAAACACACTTTGCATCAAATGACTGGTGGGATGATTACGAAAATCATGGCATAAATAACCTATTTTTAATCGTCCAGATCGGGTGCGGGAATGGTTAAAGTTGAGGGGTTTAGTCCCTAAGGCTAATTGTCTTTTAATCTCTTGAGCATAGTTACAAGCTACTTTCAACTGTTGACTAGCAGACCAAGGTTTATATAAGCTATCAAAGGGAGTTACTGCGGTAGATTTTCCCTCTTGTAACTGGTTTTCGGTTAATTGCCAAAGTTGGATTAAATCAGCTTCTCTTGTCTCCCAATTACAAGTCATTTCCTTCATAGAAAATAAGCAAGCAAAAGCCTCTGGGGAATTAGGTTGAATGGCTAAAGCTTGCTTAAATACGCTCATAGCTGCTTCTACTTTGTCCTGTCTTCCTAACGCTAAAGCTAAACTATTGTAAGCTTTAATGTATTTAGGGTTAAGCTTAATTGCTGTTTGGAAATAAGCGATCGCTTCTTCAATTTTTCCCTGTAGTTGTAACACATTTCCTAAATTAAAGTGTGCTTCTGGATAATTAGGGTTTTTCCTGATTGCTTCTTGAAAATTGACCACAGCATCCCCTAACTTATCCTGCATTTGTAAGACTAAACCTAAATTATTCTCAGCAAAAGCATAGTTTTGATTGCTACGAATAGCTTGGTTAAAGCAAATAATCGCCTCGTCTAAATCTCCCTTGCTAACTGCTATTATTCCTAAATTATTGTGGCTTTCTGCATAATTAGGATTAATAAGTAAAGCTTGCTTGTAAGCCAAAATAGCTTGATCAATTTGTCCTAAACTATCCATGATTACCCCCAACTGATGCCAAGCAGCTGCATATTGAGGATGTTGATTAATTAATTGTTGATAGAGAGCGATCGCTTCTTCAAGCTTAAGCTGTTTTTGCAAGGTGTATGCTTGCTGATAAAGGGTATCTGCTGGGGAAGTATCAGGCTGATTATTTGCTAGATTTCCTCCAACTAAAGGAGAAATAGGATCAAGAGTAATAATTTTACTGATGTCATCATTTTGGAATCCTAAAGCTTGGGGACGTTTAACTCCTTCTAAGACTTGTATATCATAAAGTTCAGTCACTTCACCTTCTAAGCGTATCCAGTGAACAACTTCACCTGTTTTCAAATCAATAATTAGCAGACCACAGCGAGGGTCTGCTTCTTTAGCCATTAAATTATCATCTAAGATTAACCCCGAAAAAGTCTTATCTACCCCACGATTTTTAGATAATCCAACAATGGCATAATTTCCGACAAATGCTAAACCGCGCAGAAAACCAGGACAAAAAGTAACAGGCTCAAAAATGCCTTTGTCTTGATCAATATAACCAAAGTAACCCGTACCCGCATTTAATAACCATAACTTACCCTGATAAAATCGGGGAGAATGAGGCATAGATAAACCAGTAGCAATCACTTCATTAGACTGAATATCAATGACACAACCGCCAGTTTGTCTTCTGTCTCTCCACCCATCCACCACATCTGATTGACTACAAGCGGTGACATAACGCGCCTTCCCATCTACCAAAGCTAAACCATTGAGATGACAACGATCTTCATTGACTAAAGCGGAAATAAACGATGGTTTCCATAGGGGAATACAACTATGGCGATCGCTGACTGTCGCCAGACAATTTAACATCGTACTGATAAATACAATTCTTTCAGAGAGATTTTCTATTGCCAAATCGTGAATATCTAAATCCCCAGTAGTATAACTAATGCGGGGGATATAAAGTTTATCGTAACCATCATAAAGTTGTTCGGATAATAGCACATTATCTAGTTGCCAGATTTGATAGCGGGAACTAAGATAAATCCTTTCTGGGGTAGCATATAAACCCATGGCGCGGTCAAATATCCGCTCAAATCCCGACATCCCCCTGTGGGGGTTAACTCCTAAAAACATCAGTCGAGAACTTTGATAGGTAGTAAAAGCCAGACTAATCTGCTGAGACTCTAACCAATCGATGAAGTTACGGGAAGCAATTATCTCTACGGGAATAGATTGATTAGTATTGGGAGTTGATTGATTCATCATAACCACAAAGACACAAAGATTAGCCAGTAGGGTGTGTTAGCGATAGCATAACGCACCAATTTAATGATAGAGGTGGTGCGTTACGGCGGATTGTTAATTTTGGTTTTTTGACCGAATTGATGGCCGCAAATACGCACCCTACACCTAAATTAGGTGTGTCAGTCCACTACGATTTATGTTTTTGTTTGAGCGCGATCGTTTATAATCAAAATATCATTATTTTGGGTTTGCTGAATAAGTACGGGCGAAGCATTCGGATAGAAAATCTACCTTTTCACCGATAGGTTATTGTCCGAATGCTTCGCCCCTACAGGACGCGGGCC
>NZ_JASJFB010000639.1:0-3436 GCF_030065455.1 Microcystis sp. M53602_WE12
GCAACTTTTACCGAGTTTAGATGTAGGCTTATTGATGCGCTGTATTAATACAGAAAATCATGCTCAAGCACTGCGGGAATTTAGAGCAGGGATAAAAATTATTGAATCAACATAACAATATAAAATGGTAATTTTTTCTGCCTATCTAAAGATTATGGGTTAACTTAACAGTTGCAGAATGCCGAGAATTAAATTCTCAATATTTTATCACAAGGGAACAAGTTTTTAACCGTTTCATCGCCTCCGTATTATTAGAAGAAAGACGAGCAGGTAATACTAAATCCGTTGAGTATATGTTACATATCAGGACAGGCAAGAGGCAACCCCCCCAACCCCCGCCCCCCCCGATGTCGGGTAGGGTTGATTCATGAATCAACCCTACCTTGAATCAACCCTAGGACAAGGGGGGGTAGGAGGAATAGATAATCAGTCTTTAATAACTGGATTTAGTATAAGTATTTCATATATGTTGATTGAGAAACCCTTACCCGGTAATACTTCTATGTTTAGTCATTGTCAATAAGGTTGTCCTTATTGCGGTGACTAATTAGGGTTTGCTGAATAATGGTAAAACCCTTTTAAAATAAGGCTTTTGACCTGTTAAAGTCCGATGTTAGTGCAAGAAAATAGGATTGGGACTTTCAAAAACCTTGCATTATCCTTCTTGTAGTACATAGCTTGGTACAAAAAACAATGGCAACAAAGCCTAAAACGACCGGCTCCTGACGACCGGCTCCTGACTCCTACCCCCAGGAAAAACTTTTTCAGCAGACCCTAATTACCTGGCAAGTTCGCAGCTTTCTTTTCACTGATTACTGTTTACTATTCACTGTTCACTGATTACTGTTCACTGAAAAATCAACTCAATAACCAATCTAGATGATACTGTAAACATTGCTTGAGGTCGTAGCGTTGCTTGATAGTTTCCCTGGCCTTTAAACGCAGATTTTGCCAACGCTGGGGATAATTTAACACTTCATCCACGCGATCAGCTATTTGTTGGGGAGAAAAGAAATCCACTAATAAACCATTTTCCCCATCAGTAATTAATTCTCGCACGGGGGGAGTATCGGAACCAATCACGACGCAACCCATGGCCATGGCCTCTAACATTGACCAAGAAAGCACAAAAGGACGAGTAAGATAGATATGGGCGGCCGATGCCTGTAAAACCCGTTTATATTGACCGTAGGGCAGAGAACCGGTAAAATGCACCCGGGATAAATCCAAAGAAAGGCTTTCTAACATCAATTGTTTATAGGTTTTGCCGTCCGGTAGAGTTTTCCCATAAGCGACTCGATCCTCACCGACAATCACCACATGACAGTTAGGCCGACGGGCTAAAATTAGGGAAACAGCCGTCATAAATTGGGGAAAACCGCGATAGGGTTCCATTCCCCGGGTTGCATAGGTGACAATCTCCTTAACACCGGATAAATCTAAACCTATCTCTGGAATCACTAACTGCACATCGGGACGGGGACAGAAATAGTCCGTATCGATGCCATCGTGTAAAACCGTGAGTTTCGAGTTAAATTCTGGGGGAAATTGTTGTTTTTGCCAGATAGTCGGCGATAAACCTCGATCGCAACTGACCAGATCGATGAGGATCGTCGCATTTTTAATTCTAATCCGGGCCTCGGCATCAGCATTAAGGGGATCCGCCGGATCAAAATCAGCATCGGAACCATGGGCATGATAAAACCATTCAAAATAGGCTAAAAACTTAGTTTTCGGGAAAATATCCTTGATAAATAGGCCCGGCCCCCAGCCGGAATGTGCATAGACAATATCGGGATAAAAACCTTGATTTTTCAGTTGTTGGCAAACACCATAAACCGCTTGACCTTGTAAAACCGCACTTTCGAGGGGACGGACATAATGATGGGTTTGGGGAGAAACAGCGCGACTTTCCTGGTAAATAAATTTTTTTACCCCCGCTATCTCTCCCTCTTGCCTGGTAGTGCCGAAAATCACTTGATTTCCGGGGTCTTGAGCCAAAACCGTGCTTAAATGGCGAAATTGGGCGGGAAAATTGGAATGAAGGAATAAAAATTTCATCGCGGGTAAAGGTTTAGAAAAAGCGATCGCTAATCGTACATTGTCCCTGAAAACGGAGCAGATGATCGCATAATACCAAAGCCATCATCGCTTCTACCATCGGGACCGCTCGGGGTAAAACACAAGGATCGTGTCTTCCTTTGGCTGCCAGGGTGGTTTCCTCCCCGCTGCGCGTCACGGTTTTTTGTTCTTTACCGATAGTCGCGGTCGGTTTAAAAGCGATGCGGATAATAATATTTTCACCGTTACTGATTCCCCCTTGAATGCCCCCCGAACGATTGCTATTGGTGCGAATTTCCCCGTTATCATCGATAAAATACTCGTCATTGTGTTCGCTGCCGGTTAAGAAGGTTCCCGCGAATCCCGATCCGATTTCAAATCCCTTACTCGCGGGTAAGGACATCATCCCCTTAGCTAAATCGGCTTCTAGCTTATCAAAAACGGGTTCTCCTAGACCTTTCGGCACATTTCTGGCTACACATTCCACCACACCGCCGATCGAGTCCTTATCCAGGCGAATTTGGTCGATCAGGGCGATCATTTGGGCGGCCGTTTCCTCGTTGGGACAACGCACTATATTACTTTCCACCTCGTCGAGGGTGACGGTGTTGGGGTCGATGATTGCCTCAATATCTTTAATTCGCTTCACATAGCCGATAATCTCGACATTATAGACAGATTTAAGGATTTTTTTAGCGATCGCTCCTGCGGCCACCCGGCCGATGGTTTCCCGGGCCGAAGATCTGCCTCCTCCTTTCCAGTTGCGAATGCCGTATTTTGCTTCGTAGGTGGCATCCCCATGGGAAGGTCGGAATTTCTCGGCCATTTCGTTGTAATCTTGCGAACGAGCATCCTGATTCCGCACTAGAATAGCGATCGGTGTACCGAGGGTTTTGCCGTCAAAAACGCCCGAAATTATCTCACAAATGTCATTTTCCCGACGCGGGGTCACGATTCTGCTTTGTCCCGGTTTGCGACGGTCTAAATCGATTTGAATCTCCTCTTGGGAAATTTCTAAGCGCGGGGGACAACCATCGATAACCACTCCTACCCCACCCCCGTGAGATTCTCCAAAAGTGGAAACCCGAAATAGTCGTCCGAAAGTGTTACCCATAATCTCAATATTTATTAAGCCTCAAGGTTTTATTGTACCTGAGCGGTTATCAGTTTTTCGGGAATAGGGCTTGGGGGTTGGGAATTATGAATTATGAATTATGAATTATGAATTAAGTAGCTGGTTATAATTAAATTAAAAAGGCTCTTCGTTATTTGGTATGGTTCAATAGGGGAGCATAAATCGACTAAATCCTTATCTGGCAAGAGACTTAATTGATTAGTTCGCTCTAGATCGAAAACAATTGACAAAAATCGCCAA
>NZ_JASJFB010000642.1:0-2110 GCF_030065455.1 Microcystis sp. M53602_WE12
ATCGGCTTTTTTGTCAATACCTTAGTCTTAAGAACAGATTTAGCCAGAAATCCCAGTTTTAGCGAGTTATTAAAACAGGTACGAGAAACAGCAACGGATGCTTACGACCATCAAGATTTACCTTTTGAGATGTTAGTAGAGTCCCTACAACCTGAAAGAAATATGAGTTATACTCCTTTATTTCAGGTGATGTTTGGTTTAGATAATGAAATTGTAGATAGTATAGATTTAGAAGGAATAAAAGCCACTCGTCAGCCTTTAGAATTTAAGACATCTAAGTTCGATTTAAGTTTATCTATACAGGTAAAAGAAGCCGGATTAACTGCGATTTGGGAATATAATACAGATCTGTTTGACAAAAGTACAATTGAGCGATTATCAGGGCATTTTGTTAACCTATTAACTGGGATTATTGCTAATCCAGAACAAACCGTTAGCCAATTACCATTACTGACAGAAAGTGAGCGCAATCAGTTATTATTTGATTGGAATCAGACTGAAATTGACTACAAAAATGATTTGTGTCTGCATCAGTTGTTTGAACAACAAGTAAAACAGAATCCACAGGCGATCGCTGTTAAATTAGAAGATGAATTTTTAACCTACGAGGAGTTAAACTGTAAGGCTAATCAGTTAGCCCATTACCTACAATCTTTAGGGGTAAAATCCGATAGTTTAGTCGGGATTTTTGTTGAACGTTCCCTAGACATGATTATCGGAATACTGGGAATACTTAAAGCTGGGGGAGCTTACGTTCCTTTAGATATTAATTATCCCCAAGAGCGAATTACCTATCTTATTGAAGATACTCAACTTAGTATTGTGTTGACGCAATCTAAATTTATTGAGCAACTTCCCAAATTTATACCGAACACTATCTGTTTAGATCAAGACTGGTCAATAATCGCCAAACAGAGTACAGTTAGCCCTCTGGTAGAAGTTGATCAGCACAATTTAGCCTATATTATCTACACCTCTGGCTCCACAGGTCAACCCAAAGGGGTAATGATTGAACATCGCTCAGTAGTCAACTATATACTGACTACTATTCTAGAGTATGGTATTACCTCAGAGGATCAAATTCTGCAATTTTCTTCTATCTGCTTTGATGCTTCCGTTCAAGAAATCTTTGTTAGTTTGTTATCGGGTGCGACCTTGGTATTGCGAACAGAAGAGATGTTGCGCTCTAGTGAGGATTTTTGGCAATGTTGTCAAAAATGGCAATTAACAGTTTTGGGGATTCCTACGGCTTATTGGCATCAATTAGCCTCTGAATTAACCCCTGATACCCTGCCAATTCTCTCAAAGATTAAACTAATTGTCATTGGTGGGGAAGCCATTCAACCGGCAAAAGTCCAGCAATGGCAAACAGTTACGGGTCAATATTCCCCTCTTCCTCGACTATTAAATGGTTACGGACCAACAGAAGCAACCATTGCGGCGACTCTCTCCGAATTTACTTCACCAACTATAACCAATATTCCCATTGGGCGACCCATCAGTAATACTCAGGTTTATATTCTCGATGCTTTCTTACAACCTGTTCCTGTGGGGGTAGCTGGAGAATTACATATTGGTGGTATGGGATTAGCGCGGGGTTATTTTAATCGTCCAGAGTTAACACAAGAGAAATTTATCCCTAATTCTTTTGAGAAGGATGAAGTGATCCCCCCAACCCCCCTTAATAAGGGGGGCAATGAGCCGTCAAAATTATATAAAACGGGAGATTTATGTCGGTATTTACCCGACGGTAATATTGAGTATTTAGGACGGATTGACAATCAAGTAAAAATTCGGGGTTTTCGCATTGAATTCGGAGAAATTGAAACCGTTCTTAGTCAGCACAATGCAGTAAAAACGGCTGTTATTATTGCCCAAGAAGATGAGACAAATCAGAAACGTTTAGTCGCCTATATTATTCCCCAAGTAGAGATTATTTCCCCCCAAAAAGAGAAAAATTCACTTAATGTTACTGAACTGCGGCAATTCCTGAAAGCTAAGTTACCAGAGTATATGATTCCTAGTGCCTTTGTCATTTTGGAATCCCTACCCTTAACGCCTAATGGTAAGACTGATTACCGTGCTTTACCGGCTCCCGAATTCCAAAGCC
>NZ_JASJFB010000127.1:0-1522 GCF_030065455.1 Microcystis sp. M53602_WE12
AAGCTGAACTTGGGCTATGCCCTTTAATTTTCTCCATTTACCTTTGCCATACTGTTTTTGCAACCGTTCCCGATTACGAATTCCTGTTCCTGTGGCAATAATCTCGATATTCGTAATATCGCTGATAATCTCAAAGTCCACGATCGATCAAGCAATCTTAAAGAGTGGCCTTTCATTATAGCATCTATTGCCAAAAAAGAGATATAAAAAAACAAACCCCCCTCAAGATTGATTGAAGGAGTATTGATGGTATTTTTAGAGGCAATTTAGCCGACTTTTGTGGTTTCTTTTTCAGTGGATTTAGAGGGTTTTAGTTGGCGCTTAAGGGTTGCACCTGCGCCGAGAGTGCCGAGGGTGATGATACTCAAACTGTTATTTTTTGTACTGTAGATTTTGTGGTTATTTCCTTAGGATGTCTGAACAATTGACCTTCATTTTGGTAGAAAACTTCATAATCCGGGGCCAGTTCAAGACGTAACTGTTTCCATAAACTAATTCCTTCTTGTTTAAAATCCATTTCAGCTTGCTGATTAGGAAAATCTGATAAAGGTGGATAGTCTTGATTTAAAGTCTTATCGTAAGTATCCTGCCATGCGTTTAAACGCTGAATAGTTGCTTGACTTAATGGCAATTCTTCAGGAGCAATGTTATCAATTTCATCTACTCCCCAAAGTGGGTAACTTCCATAATCTGCCCAAAGTTTGATTCTGATTGCCATAACTATCATTCCTGAATAAGTTTGTTAATTAATCGAGTTGGAGTTGGATTAGCACTCACTAAGTAACCATTATGACTAATTTCTAGAGAAACATACTGAATAATTCCATTGATTTCTACTTGATAAATTATGCGACTTTTTCCTTGTATGCCAATAATTTTTCCCTCACTAATAGCTGTTACAATTAAATCGGGAATTTGTTCTTCAGTAATACCTCTCTGGAGAAAATCTTCTCGATGATTTTCTAGAATATGCAGCAATCCAGAACCTTTGTCACCTGCTTTTCCAGTTTCTAGAAAAACAATTTTCCCGCTAGGATCTTGAGTAATTATGATAATATTTTCTGGGGTATGTTTGATTGCTGCTTTTTTAAGTTCAGCAATCAGGAGTTTTTTCTGATCGTTGTTCGGATTCGACCTCATTGCCGATTATAGCTCAAGATTGCGTAAGTTGATCTAGTTTACTCATCCCTCAATTATACAATAAAACCCCCTCAAGATTGATTGAAGGGGCATTTATGGTATTTTTAGAAGCAATTTAGCCTACTTTTGTGGTTTCTTTTTCAGTGGATTTAGAGGGTTTTAGTTTCCGCTTCAGGGTTGAAGCTGCACCTACAATACCAATCGCAAGTAAGCCAGCTATATTTCCAGATTCAGGAACGGCAACAGCAGGATCAGTCGGAATAGGATCAATGGTTGGATAAACAGGCTCTTCGGGAATTGTTATGCAAATAATTAACTTAAAATAAAATTCGATGAGAGCAACTACGCTCAAAAGTAGCTGAAATTCATACAGGAAAGGACT
>NZ_JASJFB010000684.1:0-1022 GCF_030065455.1 Microcystis sp. M53602_WE12
ATCGGAAATCAATAGAGTCACAGAAAAACTTTTTCAAGAGATTCACCCTGACAAAAGAAAAACCTTTACTTGTGACAACGGCAAAGAATTTTGTGGACATCAAGAGTTGAGTCAGAAACTAGGAGCAGATTTTTATTTTGCTACTCCTTATCATTCGTGGGAGAGGGGATTAAACGAGCCTACCAATGGACTGTTAAGACAATTTTTCCCCAAGGGAACGAATTTTAAAATCCTTAAGCCAGAGGAGGTGGAAAGAGCCGTAAACTTGATTAACAATCGTCCTCGAAAATGTCTTGACTATCGTACCCCGAATGAGGTATTCTATAAAGGTAGATCAGACAGTGATGCAATTCAGACTTGAATTGGCCTTTTATGTACAAAAAACGATTTATCAGGGTTTAGGTGGAACAAGAAAATATAACTCAGACATCGGGGAGAAGTTCGGGGACAAGGTAGGATGGAGAAAAGGAGGAAGCTGGTTGTACTACAAAGATATTACTTTTGATATAAAAGCAGCTAAAGGACACCTCCCAGTTTGGGGTATGGGTTGGTGGAATGATCATCGCTGGTTGGAGGGAACAAGCACCAGTCTGGGGGTGCCTGTGGAAGATAGTAGTATTTTTTGTCGCATCGAGACTTGTAGATTGTAACCTGTAAAGATTACAGTTTGTAGGGTGCGTTAGGAGCGCAAAAAGATTATAAAATATAGCAATTCCCATAGTTGTGAGGTACAGAGTCTTAGGTTTTGAGGAGTCAGGAGTCAGGAGTTAAGATTTTGGTGTACCTCATGAGATTGGGAAACGCTATATACAAATAGATTAAATACGCGACGTAACGCACCATTATTATTGAAGGAAATTTTAAAAAACATAATAAAATAAGGCTCTTCGGTAATTGTTATGCAATGGACGGGGGTTATAAGGGATGGAACCCTTATATAGAAAGGCATTTAGCGATTTTTGTCAATTGTTTTTTATCTAGAGCGAACTAATCAATTAAGTCTCTTGCCAGATAAGGATTTA
>NZ_JASJFB010000739.1:0-1963 GCF_030065455.1 Microcystis sp. M53602_WE12
TAGCAAATGGAGAGAATTCTTGTCCATTAAGAAATGTTACAAATTACATGGGTACATTAAGATAAGTTAAGGGGGTGCATCCATTGATGGATAAGGGTTTTCAGCTATTGTGGTATATATGTATGGGGGAAGTTCAGTTATATAGAGAATGGTTAAGCCTCTGTCTTTTCGCTGTTTACTGTTTGCTGTTTACTAATCACAGGAAAAAAGCTCCCCACTCCCCTCTTCTATGTCTGTTTTGTTACTTTTTTCTTTTCTCTTGGGATAAGATTGTGATCGATCGAGTTTAGGGAATTTTTATGACCACAGAAAGTTTAGCGACTTCGGACGCAATAGAGTCAATGACCGATGAATTTCTGGCTAGTACGAGCAGTCACCAAGAAATGATTGAAATGGTTATTTCTACTCTGCAGCAGAATGATACTGCTATGGTACAACATACAGACAAAGGTTATCTTTGGAAGTTTCAGTATGGTAGCGTTGAGGTATTTGTACAGTTAACTGGGGAAAGCGATGATGATTTTCTAACGGTGTGGTCTTCTGTGCTGAAATTACCCGTTAAGGATGAATTGGGATTAACCCGCAAGTTATTAGCGATGAATTGTGCCGAAACCTTTGAATCTCATTTTGCCATTATGAATGATCAGGTGGTGGTGATTTCTCAGCGCACTGTGGCCGATTTGTCTGCTGGGGAGATTTCGCGAGCAATTACTCTCGTGGCGACGGTAGCAGATAATAATGATGAAATGTTACGAGAATCCTTTGGTGGCAGCTAAAATTTGGCGTTATATCCCTCCAATTATCTCATCGGCAGAGCGACAAATGGCGATCGATTCTTGGTTACTAGAGCAACACCGTTGCAGTCATCATCCCCCGACTCTGCGTTTTTATCAATGGTCGCCCCCGGCTATTTCCTTGGGCTATCATCAACGGCAATATCCTGATTTTTGGCGTGATTTGACTTGGCAAGGTCAAAAAATCTCCCTAGTTCGTCGTCCTACCGGTGGACGGTCTGTACTACATCAGGGGGATTTGACCTATATGGTGGTAAATTCGGGGATGAAGGGGAATATTAGGGAAGTTTACCAGCAAATCTGTCAATTTTTAATCACAGGCTGGCAAAATATCGGTCTGGAGTTGTCCTACGGTGCTGCCGGCCGGGGATATATCCATTCTGCTAACTGTTTCGGTACAGCTACCGGTGCGGATTTAGTCGATAATTGGGGGAATAAATTTATTGGGAGCGCCCAACTGCAACGGGGTTCCTCGGTTCTCCAACATGGTTCGATGGTGCTAGAGCAAGATAATTCGCTGTTTGAGCAAGTTTTCGCCAGTGCTGCCCCTCAAAAGCTGAATTTAGCGCCAGATTTGACCCTAGAGACAATTATCGCTACCCTGAAAACCGCCGCCGAGGAATGCTTCGATTGTCAATTGCTAGAGCAACCCCTAGAGGATTGGGAGTGGCGATCGATTAAACAAATGAATATAAATACTCATTGACAAAAAAGTTTTTGTGTGTATAGAAAATCAATTATGAGTCAAGTTGTATAGATTTGTAATTTTTTGCTAATAATAGTTAAAGGTAGATAGAGACCGCAAGGAACCAAAGTCTTACCGAACTCGAAATTATTGTCTAGCTTGTGCTAGTTTAAGAAACGTTAATCTTTTACAGTTTGTGAGGATTAACTAGCGATCGCATCTAGTTTAGTCAAGCTAATCCAGTCAATCGATCGCGCCATCTTATAAGACAATGGGAGTAATCCCAGACTCAAAAAAGTTAAGAAATCTTGCCCGTGATTTCAGTTAAGCAAGAGGAAAAATACCCATGACCATTGCTGTCGGACGCGCCCCAGAAAGAGGGCTGTTTGATGCTCTCGATGACTGGCTCAAAAGAGACCGTTTCGTCTTCATCGGTTGGTCTGGTTTACTACTCTTCCCCTGCGCCTTCATGGCCCTAGGTGGA